>JAWWCG010000121.1:0-8579 GCA_033720555.1 Kiloniellales bacterium
CAGGCTCAAGCCTTGGGCGGCGATCTTCTGGCTGTTGGCGAACCAGTCGGTGCCGTGATGGCGATAGAGCACGTGGGCCAGTTCGTGCGCCAGCACCGCCGCCAGCTCGTCCTCGGACCCGACGGTCTGCAGCAGGCCGATGCTGACGTAGATCGAGCCGTCGGGCGTGCTGTAGGCGGAGAAGCGGGACTCCGCGCGCACCAGGGCGCGGGCGTCCAGGCCCGGCACCGGCGAGGCAGCGACCAGACGAAGGAGGACGTCGTTGACGTAGGCGTTGAGCGCCGGCGCCGAGACCAGCCCCAAGCCGCGCGAGCGCTCGATCGCCAGGTTAATCGGGCGCTGCGCCGCGAGCTCCCGGTAGACGTGCGGCGCCGGCGCCTCGAAGCGCCCGAGGTAAGTGCCCGCCTCCTCGGCCCCGTCCTCGGCCTCCTCCGCCTCGTCGTCGCCGCCGCCGAAGCCGAGGTCGAGATCCTTGAACAGGGAGCCGAACCCGCCGCCGTCGTCGTCCGAATCCGCCTTTTCTTGCGAGGGCGCGGTGTCGTCCCGCTGACTTTCCGCCAGGGCCGGGGCGCCGGCCGCGCACAGCGCGGCCACAAGCCCCGCAGCCAGCCCAGCGGCCAGCCCGACGGACGGCGGACCCGCGCGGGAGGGCGCGGCCATGGCTAGTCGCCGTAGCCTCGCGAGCCCGCGAGGTCCTTGTCGGACATGCCCATGGCTTCCGGCGCGAAGGCCGAGCCCGTCGCCCTGGCATCGACCTTGACGGTGCTGTCGAGCACCCAGACCCGCCGGCCGTCCAGGTCGATCTGGTACATGCCGGTCTCCGAGCGGTCCAGGATCGCCCAGGGAAGCGGCAGGCCCGCCAGCTCCTTCTTGGCGAGATCGGACCGCGCCGATCCGACGTCCGCCGCCTCGAAGGTCGGCAGCGGCACCAGCTTGATCTCGACGATCGCGGTCGGGCTCGCCGACGTCTGGGCCAGCGCGCCGGCGGCGGCCGCGAACGCGGCGAGGACGGCGGCAACGAACGTGATGGCTCTCATGTTGGCTACTCCGTGAAGATGAACTTTCTCGACGACGGCCAGAAGTGTTCGCCGAAGCCCTTCGCCATCCCCTCGATCCACGGCCCCTGAACGCTCAGGAACGTCAACAACGCCCAGTAGCCGACCCAGTTCTTCGGGCTGAGCTCGAACCCGAAGTACAGGGTGAGGCAAATCGCCGAGATGAGGACCAGCATGACCGCATTGAAGACGGTCCAGGGTATCTGGCGCCGCACGACGACGGCCAGGTAGGCGAAGCCCTGGGCGCCGCCGACCGGAAGGTGCTTGGCGCGCTGCACCGCATTGCTTCGCGCGAAGGCGACGACGATGGTCGCAAGCAAGACCGCCACCGCCGCACCGACGTACTTCGGGTCGATCGCCCTGCCGTCGCGCGTGAGCGACGAGCGCTTGTATTCGCCCCCAAACGTCAGAAGGTTGTCGAGCGCCATGGCGTGGAGATAGACGCCCGGCAGCTTGACGTGGGTCGGCGGCACGACCGTGTCCTCGAGGCCGGCCAGGTCCGCGCCGTAAAACACGAACTTGCTCTGCAGATGGACCCACAAGGCATTGAACAGCGTTCGATCCTCCAGCGCCCGCAGCAGAGCGTGCGCAGGGACGGTGGTGGCGTAAGGGCAGGTCTGATGCAGACTCCGGTCTTCCGCTTTGGAAAAAGCCCGCCGCAGCACGTCCGGAACGTCCGGACCGATCTTCAGGCATAGCTCTTCAAGGCCCAGGTCCGTCGTCTTGCGCATCCACTCGTCGTTGACCGGGTTGAGCCGGTTGCTCCAGACCACGTCCATGGCCACCGGATCGTGGACGGAAAAGGCCTGCGGCAGGCCGTTGGTATAGCTGCGGTACATTTGGAAGGCCGCGGTCAGGGCGACCGGAGAGTCGTCGGACGCCGCGTCGACCCCGGGCGGGCAGGCCTCGAATTCGTTGTGTGCGGCAACGCAAGCGCACGATGCATGGTCGGCGCCGATCAGGCTGCAGGGATCGTAGGTTCGGCTCACGCCGTCGCTGATCGGATTGGCGATGCTCGTGAGTGTTGCGACATCGGCAAGATCCGAGCGGATCCAGCCGATGGCTGTGCCCTCCGCGCGGCCAAAATAAAGTGGCACTCCCGCCGCCTCATAGGCTTCGATCTGGTCTCGCAGAATTGGCAAACTCGGGTCGACGCGCTCGTCGGGAAAGATGAAATCGACCATGACCGCGCGCGGCCCCATCGCGCGAATGGTCTCCAAGATCTCCGCGTGGGTGCCCAACGGCACCGGCCAGGTGGCCCCCAGGTCCCTGAGGGTCGCCTCGTTGAACAGGACCACCGTGATGTCGTCGCGATGGTCCGTCGGATAGAACGGCCCGATGAACACGCGGTAGAAGATGTCTTGCGACAGATTGGCCGACGCTTCTTCCCAGTGGAGCGGGTCCTTGAGGACGGCGAACAGAGCGATCGCGATATAAATCGGGTATTGGAGCCAGGCGCGCAGACGGCGCTCGCCTGGCTGCGGCCGCGACCCGGCGGCGTCACCGTCGGCAAGCCGTCTTCCCAGCTGGTCTCCGGCGCCTGGAAGCGTCGTGGTCTCTGACTTTTCGATCGAAGACACCCGAAATCCCCCCAGATCCGGTGTCGTCTCGTCAGAAAATCGGCCGACCTACCACTTTAGAATGAACGACCGCAGCATCTAAGCACAGATATTGCTTGAAATTCCAGTCGGAAAATCTCCCGTTAGGCGGCTTTTTTCAACGTAGGGTTTTGCAGGACAAGGGAGGCCGGTTCCATGAGAACGGAAAACGCGCTAGCTCTCCTCGTCTTGGGGGTGCTTCCGGTGCCGGCGGTAGCGCTTGGCCGAGGGCTTGACGCGCCGTCCCAGGCGCCGGGTCGCCAGCGCCAGCGGGTTGCGCGCGCGCTGCGCGCGCTCGGCGCCGGATTTGGCCCCGGATTTGGCGCCCGATTTGGCCCCGGCTTTGCCGGCCCGCCTGATCTTGCGCCGCCCGGCCATGGCGCTAGCGCGCGAGGTAGGCTTCGCCGAGCTCCACGTAGTGGCGGCCGAGATAGGCCATCTCCTCCAGCTCGCCGGGCTTGAGGTCGCGCACGTAGCGCGCCGGGCTGCCGGCCCAGAGCTGGCCCGACGGCACCCGCTTGCCCGGCGTCAGCAGCGCGCCCGCCGCCAGCATGGCGCGGCGCTCGACCACCGCCAGGTCCATCACCACCGCGCGCATGCCGACGAAGCTCTCGTCCTCGAGGGTGCAGGCGTGGATCAGGGCGAGATGGCCGATGGTGACGTCGCTGCCGATATGGGTCGGCATGCCGCCGCCGGTCTCCCGGTAGTCGCCTTCGGGGTCGTGATTGCAGTGGACGATGGTGCCGTCCTGGATGTTGGTGTTGCGCCCGACGCGGATCTTGTTGAGGTCGGCGCGCAGCACGCAGCCGTACCAGATCGAGCTGCCGGCGCCGACCTCGACGTCGCCGATCAGGGTCGCCGTCTCGGCGACGAAGGCGCCCTCGGCCACCTGCGGCGTCAGGCCGTCGAACGGCAGGATGAGTCCGGTCATGGCAGCGCCTCCCCTCGGTCGCCCGCAGCGCCGCTCTTTAGCACGCGCGCCGGCGGCCGGCAAAGTCCGAGCCGGTGCGTCACGGGAACAGCGGCTGCTGCTCGAGCGCCGTGGTCTCGGGCAGGCCCAGCATGAGGTTCATGTTCTGGATCGCCTGGCCGGAGGAGCCCTTGACCAAATTGTCCAGCACCGAGACCAGGATCGCCCGGCCCGGCAGGCGGTCCTCGAACACGCCGAGCAGGCAGAAGTTGGAGCCGCGCACGTGGCGGGTCGCCGGCGCCAGGCCCTCGGGCGCGAGGCGCACGAAGGGCTCGCCGTCGTAGCGCGCCCGCAGCGCCGCCCTGAGGTCGCCCGCCGTCGCGCCGCCGGCGAGGCGCACGTAGGTCGTCAGAAGCTCGCCCCGGTTCATCGGCATGAGATGGGGCGTGAAGTTGACCAGCAGCGACCGGCCGGCGGCGGCCGAGAGCTCCTGCTCGATCTCCGGCGCGTGGCGGTGGCTGGCGACACCGTAGGGGTGGATGCCCTCGCCCACCTCGCAGGCCAGCATGTTTTCCTTGAGCGAGCGCCCGGCGCCGCTCGCGCCCGACTTGGCGTCGATGATGATGTCGTCGGTCTCGATCAGCCCGCCCGCCACCAGCGGCAGCAGCAGCAGGAGCGCCGCCGTCGGGTAGCAGCCCGGACAGGCGACCAGGCGGGCGCCGGCGACCGCCTCGCGGGCGTGCTCGCTGAGCCCGTAGACGGCGTCGTCCTGGAGCGCCGGGGCGCGGTGCGCGTGGCCGTACCACTCTGCATAGACCTCGGGATCGCGCAGACGGAAGTCGGCCGAGAGGTCGATCACCTTGAGGTGCGCCGGCAGGCCGGCGACGATCTCCTGCGTCGTGCCGTGGGGCAGGCAGCAGAAGGCGACGTCGACGGCGCTCCAGTCGGCCTCCTCGACCCGGATCAGCGCCGGCAGATCGAGCCCGCCCAGGTGCGGGAACACCGCGGCGAGCGGCTTGCCGGCCTGGGCGTTGGCGGTCATCAGCGCGATCTCGGCGCGCGGGTGACCGGCGAGCAGGCGGATCAGGTCGGCCCCGGTGTAGCCCGAGGCGCCCACCACGCCGATCCGGATCTTCGCGTCGTTCCCGCTCATCGCTCCGTCCTTCCAGGTTTCTGGTCGCGGCCCGCCGGCGCGCACTCTAGGGTCCGGTCAGCGCCAGCACCAGCGGCAAAGTGACGAGGGCGAGCAGCGTGTGCAAGGTGCAGAGGTTGGCCATGAAGGGGGCGTCGCCGCCGAGCTGGCGGGCGAGGATGTAGGCGCTGGTCGCGGTCGGCAGGGCGGCGAACAGCACGCCGACCGAAAGCGCCACCCCCTCCGCCCCGAACGCGACGCCGAGGCCGTAGGCGAGCGCCGGCAGCGCGGCGAGCTTGAGCAGCGAGGCGAGGCCCGAGACCCGCTTGGCCCGGCGCGCCGCCGCCAGGTCGAGGGCGGCGCCGACGGCGAGCAGGCCGACCGGCAACGCCGCGCGGCCGAGGATGCGCAGCATGTCGCCGAGCACCGGCGGCGGGCCGATCCCGCTCAGGTTCAAGGCGGCGCCGAGCAGGATGGCGAGGATCAGCGGATTGGTCGCGACCTGGCGCGCGACGCCCGCCGCGCTCGGCTGCGCCGCCGTGCCGTAGCGCGCCAGCACGAAGATCGAGGTGACGTTGACCAGCGGCACCACCGCGCCCAGCACCACCGCCGAGGCCGCCAGCCCCGCCTCGCCCCACAGCCCGTAGGCGACCGAGAGGCCGATGTAGGTGTTGAAGCGCACGATGCCTTGATAAAAGCTGGTGAAGGCCGCGCCGCCGATCGCCAGCCAGGGCCTGAGCGCGAGCGCGAGCGCGCTCATGGCCAGCACCGCGCCGACGACGCCGAGCGCCGCCGGCAGGACCGTCAGCTCCGAGAAGTCGGCCTCGGCCAGGGTGATCGCCAGCAGCGCCGGGAACAGCACGAAGTAGGTGAGCCGCTCGGCCGGCGCCCAGAAGCCGTCGCCGGGAAAGGCGCGGCGGCGGCAGATCTGACCGAGGAAGATCAGCAGGAAGACCGGCAGGATGACGAGGATGATCTCAAGCATGGCATGGAGGTCGCGGCGCGCAGCCTAGACAAGACGTCTGGCCGCGGATTAGGCAAGGCGAAAAACAGAAGCGCGCATCCGGGCGGTGGACCCTGCTTGCCGAATCGCGTGAGATCGGCCACATCGACCCGCGGCCGGGCGCCGCCGCCGCAGCGCCCGAAGATTCCGGTACCGACGGACCGGTCCACGAGAGTAGGCTCGCTCCGGGCGGCCGGGCGGAGCCGCCGCAGGGGCAACAGCTTGCGCGAACGGGGCGCCGATGGACGTCTATCTACCGATCGCCGGCGTCTCCGAAAACCTGCTGGTCATTCTCGGCCTCGGCGGCGGGATCGGCCTGCTGTCGGGGATGTGCGGCGTCGGCGGCGGGTTCCTGCTCACTCCGCTGCTGATCCAGATCGGCATTCCGCCGGCGATCGCGGTCGCCTCGGCGGCCAATCAGGTGGCCGGCGCCAGCGTCTCCGGCTGCCTCGGCCATTGGCGCCGCGGCAACGTCGACGTGAAGATGGGGCTGGTGTTGCTCGGCGGCGGCCTGGTCGGCTCCTCGCTCGGCGTCCTGATCTTCAAGCTGCTGCGTCAGTTCGGCCAGATCGACTTCACTATATCGCTCTGCTACGTGATCCTGCTCGGCTCGCTCGGCGTCATCATGCTGGTCGAGAGCCTCAACATGATCCTGAAGCGCAGCCAGAGCGGCGGCCCGATCGCGACCCGCCTGGCCAGCCGCCACCTTTTGATTCATCACCTGCCGCTCAAGATGCGGTTTCGCCGCTCGAAGCTCTACATCAGCGCGCTGGTGCCGGCGGGGGTGGGCTTCTTCGTCGGCCTGCTGTCGGCGATCATGGGCGTCGGCGGCGGCTTCGTCATCGTGCCGGCGATGATCTATCTGGTCGGCATGCCGACGGCCGTGGTGGTCGGCACCTCGCTGTTCCAGATCATGTTCGTCAGCGCCAACGTGACCTTCCTCCAAGCCTTCGGCAATCAGACCGTGGACGTGGTCCTAGCGGTCCTGCTCCTGGTCGGCGGGACCATCGGCGCGCAGTTCGGCACGCGCCTGGGCGCCAGGCTGCGGGCCGAACAACTCCGCCTGCTGCTGGCCGTCATGGTGCTGTCGATGAGCGTCAAGGTGTTCTTCGACCTGACGGTGCCGCCGGTCGATATCTATTCCCTGTCGATCTCGGGACCTTGAGCCCCCGGCTTTCAGCGCAGCGCCGAGGCGCGAGCCGGGGCCGCTCGGACCAGGGCCGCTCGAAGCGTGGGCGTCAGCGTCGGACGGCGGCCTCCCACTCGGATCGGCTGATGCGCCAGTCCGGACTGTCCTTGCCGTAGGCTCGCCGCCTGCCCCTGCAGGACAGGCCGGATTTCTCGAGCACCCGCCTGGAGGCTTCGTGCCCGTCGTCGAAGGTCGCGACAATCTCGGCGAGCGGCGTTGCCTCGAACGCGAACCTCAGCAGCCGCCGGCAAACCTCGGTCGCGTAGCCCCGGCCCCAGGCCGTCTCCTTCAGGATGTATCCGACTTCCACATCCTCCTCGGGCATGGCCCCGGGGATCACGCGAGTCCAGTCGGTGTCATCGTCGTCGACCGGCATCGGCAGCAGCACGCCGCTGCCATACTTTTCGCCGGTGACGCCGTCCGAAACGCACCAGATGCCGATGCAGCCGTCGCCGCCGCGCCGGGTCCAGACCGACATCCTGCGCCGGACGTCCGCTTCGCTCATCACCCCGCCGACGAACTTCATGACCGCAGGATTGGTGAACATCTCGACCGCCATGTCGACATCGCCGGATGCGAGGGGCGTGAGCGTCAGGCGCTCGCTCGAGAGGATCGCGCTCATGGGCGGGGACTATAGTCGCTCGGCCGCGAACGCCATAGAGGGCGCCGTCGCACCGGCCGGAGGCCCGGCGTCCACGACGCGAAAGGGGCGCCCCGGCGGGACGCCCCTTCACCGTGCGAATATCGCCGCCGTCCTCAGCGCTTGGAGAACTGGTAGCTGCGCCGCGCCTTGCGCTTGCCGTACTTCTTGCGCTCGACGACGCGGGCGTCGCGGGTGAGGAAGCCGCCCTGCTTCAAGACCGGGCGCAGGTTCGGCTCGTAGCGGATCAGCGCCTGGGAGATGCCGTGACGCACCGCGCCGGCCTGGCCCGAGAGCCCGCCGCCGGTGACGGTGGAGAGCACGTCGTACTGGTTCTTGCGGCCGGCCACCTGGAACGGCTGGTCGATGATCATGCGCAGCACCGGGCGGGCGAAGTACTGCTCCACGTCGCGGCCGTTGACCGAGACCCGGCCGCTGCCCGGCTTGATCCACACGCGGGCGACGGCGTTCTTGCGCTTGCCGGTGGCGTAGGCGCGGCCCTGGGCGTCGAGCTTGGGCTCGCTGCTGTCCTCGGCCTCGGCCGGGACCGCCCCGGTCGCCTCGCCCAGTTCGCTGAGGTCGCTCAGGGTCTGGCTTTCCTCGGCCATGCTCTAGGCACTCCTCTTGTTCTTCGGGTTGCGCGCGGCCAGGTCCAGGACCTCCGGCTGCTGCGCGTCGTGGGGATGCTCGGCGCCGGCGTAGACCCTGAGGTTCTTCAGCTGACGGCGGCCGAGCGGCCCCTTGGGGACCATCCGCTGCACCGCCTTCTCGACCACCCGCTCCGGGTGGGCGCCGGCCAGAATCTGGCCCGCGGTGCGGCTCTTGACGCCGCCGGGGTAGCCGGTGTGCCAGTAATAGGTCTTGTCCGCCGCCTTGTTGCCGGTGATCCGCACCTTGGCGGCGTTGACCACGATCACGTTGTCGCCGCAGTCCATGTGCGGCGTGTAGCTGGGCTTGTGCTTGCCGCGCAGGATCATCGCCACCTGCGAGGCCAGGCGCCCGAGCACCATTCCGTCGGCGTCGACCAGCAGCCACTTCTTGTCGATCTCCGA
>JAWWCG010000122.1:0-8566 GCA_033720555.1 Kiloniellales bacterium
CAGGGCGACATCGACCGGCTTGCCGAAACTCTGGTTCTTGACGAAGGCGGTCATGGCGAGAAGCTCGCGCGACTCCCATTTCCACGGCTCCGCGCCCATACGCTCGGAACGGCATTGGTTAATCCGTTGCTCGACGTTGATCGGTTTGCCGATTTCGGGTGCGTAGACCGGATATGTGGCACCGACGAGGGACATCGAAGTGGCGGCGTCCTGATGGCAGCTCGCGCAGGACTTGCCCGCGCTGCCGTCCGCCGTCTCCCAAAGCTCTGCGCCGTAGTCCACCCAGAGGAAGGCCGGGTTCTCGAACTCGTCGTCCTGCATGGCCCGGGTCTCCGCCGTGGCGTAGGTATAGCCGCTGCGTTTGTCGCCGACCTGATAGGGCCCCCAGTTCGTTTCGTCCGTCAAAGCGTCGTTCGCGGCAAATAGGCCGAGACCGACGGTCATCACGCTGATCCAGAACGCGCGCCCCATCGCGAATCCTCCTGATGATTCTTTTGGTTCTTTGCGGTACCGAAACGTGTCAGTTCACCGTCAACTCGACGTCCTTGGAGTAGACCGACCCATCGTCGTCGACCCATTCGAAGTGGAACGTGCCGCTTTCGACCGCCCGATAGGAGAACGCCAGGTAGGGATTGGCCGCCACCGCCGGATGCCAGTCGGACGAGAACACAGGCGTGCCGTTAAAGGTGCAGGTAAACTTGTTGATGATTTGCCGCGGAACGATCTCGCCGGTCTTCCTGTCCTTGCGCTGGCCGGTCTCCATCACGTGGGAGATCAGGGTCTTGATCTCGATGATTTCGCCTTTTGCGGCGGACGCGGGAACCTTCACGCGGGGTTTGGCCTCTGCCACCGTTTCATCCTCCTCTTCGCTCAGCCGCCGCAGCCGCCGATCGTGACCTTGATCTCCGACTTCGCCATGTAGAGTTCGCCGTTGCTCATCTCGGCGATGGCGATGACGTTCTGGGTCTTGGCCAGGCGAATGCGCGTCGCCAAATGCGCCTCGCCGTTGGCGGGCGTGAAATGATAGGTCGCGACGTTCGGGTTGGGATTGCCGTCGGCGAAGATATGGACCGATTTGACGTAGTCCGAATCGCTCATGGCGCTGTCGACGCTGATCTCGATCGGAACCGTGTTTCCGTTCTCGGCGATCTGCGGCAGCGTGAGCACGATCCGCCCTTCGGCCGGGCTGGCGTCTCCCGTGACGGCCTTGATCGCCTCGTCAACGCTCGGGAACTCGGCGCGAAGCCGGCCCGGCAAGAGCGTCATGGTGGCCACGACAGCACCGCCCTGCCCGGCGGCGATGAGGAGCCGCCGGCGGGACAGAGTATCTAGCAGCCTGGGGTTTTTCATCGACATGTCCTTGCTGTCCTTAAGTGCTGGTGCGAGGTTTCCGCATCGGCGGACGCGGGTTCGAGCGTCGGCGGCGTCACTCCTCCGTCAGAGTCTGCAGGTAGGCGACGACATCCTCGACCTCTTGCGCGGTGAGCATGGGCTTGCCCTCGAAGTCCGCCAACACGCGATGGAATCCGTTGACCTTGTAGAAGGCCGGCATGATGGTGTCCGGATTGATCACCTTGGGGTCGACGACGCGCAAGCGCAGCTCGCCGGCGTCGTATCGGCTAGCGACCCCGTTCAGGTCGGGGCCGATCTCTCCGTGAAACGACTCCTCGGGAATCGGCATGACGTGGCAGGCCAGGCAATTGCCCTTCTGACGATGGATCGCGACCGCTCGCCCGTTTATCGGGTCTCCGGGTTGATCCGTCAAAGCTTGGGGAATGGTAACCCCGTCGACCACCTCGTATGCAACCACCATGTCGTCTTCGGCCGTCTGTGGCGCCGCCGCGACCTGTGGCGCCGCCGCGGCGGAGTCATCCGTCGCATCGGAACTCTGACAGGCCGACAGGCCACCGGCACACGTCAACCCAGTCAGCAAAAGCGCGAAAAGTTTTCGGGTCACTTTAGTCCTCCCGAAGCCTGTTCCCGGCTCACCGATCAGCTGTCCAGTTTCTTCGTCGGTCCGAGGTTATCCGATGGACAGTCTGTCTTACCGCGACCCCAGCCTTGGACCTCATTGAGTTTGCAATCATATATCAATCATATAATCTATCAAGCCTGAATGTGTTATCCGTCCGGATTTGCCCTTCCAGGCGCGTTTATATGGCATAAGATTGCTTGAAGCCGAACGGGTAATTTTCAAAATACGTAAGGGCTCGCATAGGGCATGAAGGGATCCGTTCTTCGGTCGTTCGGCGTATTGCTCGTCTTGGGCCAAGGCGAAGCGGTGGCGGACGAATTGTACGCCTATGGGGAATATCTTTCCGGGGAATGCCTGACGTGTCACCGTCTCGACGACAAGGCGGGCCAAATTCCGGCGATCTTCGGCTGGCCCGAGGATAAGTTCGTCGAGACCCTTGCCATGTATAAACAAGGCATGCGCGAAAACGCGGCAATGCGCAACGTAGCGGACTCGCTCGGAGATGAGGAGATGGCCGCCTTGGCGCGATATTTCGCGAGTCAAACCTCAGAGGGGAGCGCCCAATGACGAACCGGACAATGACGCGCCGTGACTTTGGCAGCACGGTCCTCACCGTTTCGGCCGCGGCCGCGGCAGGCCTGGCGGCCCCGGCGGTCCTGGGAGCGGCCAAGCCGCGCGTGGTGGTGATCGGCGGCGGCGCCGGCGGCGCCACGGTCGCCCGCTACGTTGCCAAGGGCTCGGACGACGTCGCCGTGACGTTGATCAGCGAATCGCCGGTCTACAGCACGTGCTTCTTCTCCAATCTTTACCTCGGCGGATTTCGCTCGTTCGAATCGATCACCCACGACTACGAAAAATTGGCATCGGATTACGGCATCGAGGTAATCAACGAGCGCGCCGTCGGGGTCGCCGGCGAGGACCGTAAGATCGCCCTGGCGGGCGGCGATTCGCTGAGCTACGAGAAGGCCGTCGTGGCCCCGGGGATCAGCTTCAAGTTCGAGGCGATCGAGGGCTACACGCCGGAGGCGGCCGAAGCCATGCCGCACGCCTGGCAGGCCGGCGACCAGGCCAAGAACCTGAAGCGCCAGCTGCTCGACATGGAGGACGGCGGCACCTTCGTCATCTGCCCGCCGCCTAACCCCTTCCGTTGCCCTCCGGGGCCTTACGAGCGCATCTCCATGGTTGCGCACTACTTCAAGAGCTACAAGCCACGCTCCAAGATCATCGTGGTCGACGCCAAGGACAAGTTCTCCAAGCAGAAGCTCTTCGAAGACGGCTGGGCGCGCTACTTCCCCGGCATGATCGAGTGGCTGCCCGTGGAGATCACCGGCGGCGTCAAGGCGGTGGACGTGGCGAGCAACACCATCATCACCGAGGACGAAAGGTTCGAAGCCTCGGTCGCCAACGTGGTGCCGCCCCAGAAGGCCGGACAAATCGCCCAGGACGCCGGCTTGGCCGACGACACCGGCTGGTGCCCCATCGTCCCCGAGACGCTGGCCTCGCGCCTGGTGCCCGACGTGCACCTGGTCGGCGACGCCATTATCCCCGGCGACATGCCCAAGTCGGCCTTCTCGGCCAATAGCCAGGCCAAGGTCTGCGCCCAGGCGATCCTCGCCGAGCTTGCCGGCAAACAGGCCTTCAAGCCGCGCTTCCGCAACACCTGCTGGAGCCTCATCACCACCGACGACGCGGTGAAAGTCGGGGCCAACTACGAGGCGACGGAGGAAAAGATCGCCACGATCGACAGCTTCGTCAGCCAGCCCGACGAAACCGACGAGGTCCGCGCCCAAACGGCGGCCGAGGCCCGCGACTGGTACCAGGCGATCACCGCCGATATATTCGGATAAGCCGCAGCCGCGACCTGACGTGGCGGCCAAGGATTTCGGGATCCAACCCATGAGCGCTCAGAACGATGCCGGGCGGCCCGGCCCCCGCATCGCTCTGGCCGCCGCGCTCTTCGTCGCCTCCGCCGGCGGGCTGGTCATCGAGATCACGGCGGGGCGCCTGCTGGCGCCTTACGTCGGCATGACGCTCTACAGTTGGACGGCGGTCATAGCCGTCGTCCTGGCCGGGCTGTCTGCCGGGCACTGGGCCGGCGGCTATATCGCCGAGCGCCCCATCGGTCGGCAACGGGCTGGCCTCAGCTTCGCCTTCTTCGGCGCCGCGGTCAGTTCGCTCGCCAGCCTGGCGATTCTCAACGTTTTGGCAAAGCCGCTGCTCGAGAGCGGCGGCCACGCCTTCGTCACCCTGGGCGTGCTGACCGGCGCGGCGTTCTTTCTTCCGGCCTTCTTCTCGGGAGTGCCCGGCCCGGTCCTTACCCGCCTGGCGATCGCCGGCGCGCCCGAGCGGGCGGGGCGGATTCTCGGGCAGATGTTCGCTGTCGGCGCCCTCGGCGCGATCGCCGGCACGCTGGCCAGCGGCTTCCTGTTCATCGCCTGGATCGGCTCGCGCAACACCATGATCGCGGTGGCCGCGCTTTTTCTGCTGTGCGGTCTGTTGTTCCGGTTCCCCTTGGGCCGGATCTCGCGCCTCGACCGGGTGGCGCTCTCGGGTTTGGTGGCGGCCGCGGCGGCGGTGACGGCCTGGGGCGTTTCCAGCAGCGCCTTCGTTTCGGCCTGCGATCGGGAAAGTCCCTATCACTGCGTGCGGATCATCGACGCCCGCGCGGAGACCGGCGCGCCGAGCCGCCTGATGGTGCTGGACCACCTGGGCCACGGGATCAATCTGCGCGACGAGAAGGCCGCCTTGTGGGGCAGCTACGCCGCCCTCAGCGACCATCTCGTGGCCGCCCGTTTCGCTCGCGACCGGCCGGTCCGGGCCTTTTTCATCGGTGGTGGCGCCTACACCCTGCCGCGCCATTGGCTCGCCCGCTACCCGGCAGCCGAGCTGGTCGTCGCCGAGATCGATCCGGCCGTGACCGCCGTTGCCCTGTCGGACTTCTGGCTCACCGCCGACGCCCGGCTAACGGTCCGCCACAGCGATGCCCGAGTCGCCCTGGCCGCCGAGCGCGATGCCCCGTTCGACGTCGTCGTCGGCGACGCCTTTCGCGATATCACCATCCCGCCCCACCTGGTGAGCCGCGAGTTCGCGCAAGAGATCAGCGAATCCCTGACGCCGTCCGGGCTTTACCTGCTGCACGTCATCGACGGCGCCGGGCACTCGCCCCTGCTGTTCAGTCTCGTCGCCACCTTGAGTCAGGTCTTCCCGGTCGTCGAGGTCTGGGGCGACGCGGAGCAGCTGCGCCAGGGCGGCCGCATCACATATCTCGTCGCGGCCGGCAGCGAAGCGACCGCCACCAGCCGGATCCAGGCGGCCGACGGAAGCGACAGGCTTTGGGTCCGCTGGCCCGGCGACGACCTCATGGCGCGAGTGCGGGCCTCGGACGCCCTCATCCTGACCGACGACCACGCCCCCGTGACCCGTTTGATGGCGCAGCATCTCGCCGCGACCTTCAACGAGCCTTGAGAGCAGCGTCGAGACCTCAGCAATCCAGATCGACAGCAGACCGGATTTCCATGCGCATCGAACCTAACGCCGTAACGGTCCCTTTCCTGCTCCTCCTCGCCCTGCTGTTCACCGGCCCCGCCTGGGCCCAGACGGAGGAGGACCGGCTCGAGGCCTATTTCGCCGCCAAGCAAAGCGCCTACCGCTACTATCGCTCGGCCTGGTTCTATTTGCGCACCGGCAATGTCGCCCTATCGTCCCTCGAACTGAGCAGTTTCGCCGAGGGCTGGGACGAGATCCGGGCGCGCTTCGGCGACGACCCGCCCGGCCCCTTCGCCGAGGACGCCATGTGGCGCGAGAGCCTCGACCGGATCGCCGAGCTGACCGCCGCCGGCCAGGCGGCCCTGGAAGCCAACGACACCGAGGCCGCCAAGGCCGCGCTGGCGGACATTCCGCGCATCATGGCGGACACCCGGGCGCGCAGCGGCGTCGTCACCTTCTCCGACAGCGTGGAGGACGTGAGCGATGCGTTGGACGGCCTTTGGCGGTATCGCGACGGAGAGATCGACTTCGCCGAGGAGGCGACCCGCGCGGATTTGGGCGCCGGCGCCGCGCGGCTCCGCGATGCCATGGGACGCCTGCGCGACGACGCACCCGACGAGGTGGCGTTCGACGACCGGTTCCTCAGGCTGGTCGACAATGGCGACGCGGCGATCGATCGGCTCGAGCAGGCGATCGACGCGCAGGATCAGGCCGACGTGGTCAACGCCTTGCGCGAATTGCGGTCGTTCGAACGGCTGCTGTGGCTGAACTTCGGTTGAGGTCAGCCTTCCAGGGCCTCCAGGATATGCATGCCCGCGACGCCGCCGGCGATGATCGCCGCCAGCGCCAGAAACGACCCCACGGCCAGGGTGGACAGGCCCGTGATGCCCTGTCCTATGGTGCAGCCGAGCGCCATGACGCCGCCGAAGCCCATGAGCAGCGCGCCGACCAGGTTCCGCTCCAGGTCGCTCTTGTTGGCGAAACCCTGGAGGTGGAAGGACCCGCTCACCTTAGCCGCGAGAAAGGCGCCGAGGATCACGCCGCCGACCACCGCGATTCCGAAGCTGATGCTGCTTCCCGTGAAGGTCATGAGATAGAGAACGCCGTCGCCGACCGGAGCGATGAAGGTCAGGGAGCCGAGGGAAACCGGCTCGAAATCGTCGTACGCGAGCACGCCGGTCGCCCACCACCCAGCGACCACCAAGGCGCCGACCAAGAGGCCGCCCAGGATGTTTCGCGGAGATCGTCGGAACGCGGCGCTGGCAAAGCAGAAGGCGGCAATGGCGAGCGCCACGACCAGGGCCAGGATCAAGTTTACGCTCTCGACGTTGGTGTCGAGCGCCGCCGCCACGACGTCGGGCAGGCCCTGGGAGGCCAGGCCATGATCGGCAAGCTCGATCGCGGTCGCATCGTTGAACTCGACCCGCAGGTAAGCCACCAGTCCGTAGAGAGTCATGCCGGCGCTCAGGCCCATGACCAGGACGACCACGAGAGAGCGCAGATCGCCGGCGCCACAGCGCACCAGGTTGCGGTTGCCGCAGCCGCCGGCGAAAACCATGCCGATGCCGAACAGCAAGCCGCCCAAGATCGCCGCGGCCCAGGTGAGCCGGCTGCCCAGGTAGATGGACTCGCCCAGGTCGATCATCTCGGCCCAGGCCAGCGTCTGGGTGCCCACGATGGCGACAGCCATGGCCAGGAACCAGGCGCGCAGACGATTCCAGTTGCGGAACACGACCAGGTCGCTCACCGCGCCCATGGCACAGAAGTTCGTCCTTTGAACGACGGCGCCCAGCGCGATGCCAATGATGAACCCCGCGATCGACGCTACGACGTGCGGTGATAGCTCTTCCAACGTCACACCCCCGCGAGTTCGGGTCCACCGCAAAAGCGGCCGGGGAGGCAGCACTCAGAAAACATATTCATAAATTGTATAATGTTGTCAATGCCTGGAAACCCCGCAGCCGGACCCAGGCAAATTCAAAAGAAAAAAGATCGAGCCTGGAGCCAAGGGACGCCGAGAGGAAACCAAGCTGACCGCCGGGCCGAGTCTACGTCGCGCGCTTGATCAGGAAGGTGTAAGTCCCTTCCTCGCTCGAGGAGTCCACCAGTTCGTGCCCGGTCTGCCGGCAGAAAGCCTCGAAGTCAGCCACCGCGCCAGGATCGGTCGCGAACACTTGAAGGACCTGTCCGGACTGCATCTTCTCGATCGCTTTTCTGGCCTTCAGGATCGGCAAGGGGCAATTAAGGCCCTTGGTATCGAGAACCTGATCGATCGCCGGTGACGAGTTTGGCACGGTGACGTTCCCCAAGCCTGCAGGAGCCCAAATCCCGGAACACGATAGACAGAGTTTGACTTTCGATTTTTATAATCTATAAGAATTGAATGTGAGAATCAAGCGTGGGGCGAGATAGCCTTACGAAGGCCTGGGAGCGGTCGGTGCAACCATGACCATCCGGGGTGAAGCGGGGCCCAATCGGGACCGGCCAGGGCGCTGGCAAGCGCCGTCCCCGGCGCGCATGAAACTCGATCTTTTCCTCGAACTCGCCACGCCCAGCGACGACCCGCGCAACCTAGACGCAGTTCTCGAAGACACTCTCGCCGTGGTTCGCGCGGCCGATCGCCTCGGCTTCGACGCGGTCTGGCTGGCCGAACATCACTTTCTCGGCGATTACTGCAATGCGGCGGCCCCGGACCTGCTGCTGGCCGCCATGGCGCGCGAAACCGAGCGCATCGGGCTGGGCCTGGGCGTGGTTCCCCTGCCGATCCACGATCCGGTGCGCGTCGCCGAGAGGCTCGCCACCCTCGATCTGCTGTCGGGCGGCCGTGTCCTGTGGGGCGCCGGGCGCGGCGTCACCCTGACCGAGCTGGGCGGCTTCGACGTCGATCCGGCCGACACCCGGGCCCTCTTTCTGGGCCGCCTGGACCGTCTGAAGTCGCTCTTTCTGACGGGGGAATTCGAGCGCGGCGGCGAGCGTTTCGCCCTGCGCCCGACGCCGCGGCCCGGACTCTGGCCCGGCTGGATGGCCGCGGTGAGCCCGGAAAGCTTTCCCCTTGCCGCGGAGCTCGGCCTCAGCGTCATGGCCGGCCCCTTCAAGCCTTGGCCC
>JAWWCG010000123.1:0-8459 GCA_033720555.1 Kiloniellales bacterium
CTCGTCGCGCACGCCGCCGAGGCTCATGCGCACGAAGTTGCGGCCGGTCGCCCGGGCGATCGACTTGCCGAGCGACGTCTTGCCGACGCCCGGCGGTCCGACCAGACACAGGATCGGCCCGCGGATCTTGCGGATGCGCTGCTGGACGGCGAGGTACTCGAGGATCCGCTCCTTGACCTTCTCCAGCCCGTAGTGATCGGCGTCGAGCACCTCCTGGGCGTGCTTGATGCTCTTCTTGATCCGGGTGCGCTTCTTCCAGGGAATGTTGAGCAGCCAATCCAGGTAGTTGCGCACCACCGTGGCCTCGGCCGACATGGGGCTCATGCTGCGCAGCTTCTTGCACTCGGCCAGCGCCTTCTCGCGGGCCTCCTTCGACAGCTTGGTCTTGGCGATCTTCTCTTCCAGCTCCGCCAGCTCGTCGCGGCCGTCCTCGCTCTCGCCGAGCTCCTTCTGAATCGCCTTGAGCTGCTCGTTGAGATAGTACTCGCGCTGGGTCTTCTCCATCTGGCGCTTGACCCGGCTGCGGATGCGCTTTTCCACCTGCAGCACGCCGATCTCGCCTTCCATGAAGCCGTAGACCTTTTCCAGGCGCTCGCTGACGGTCTCGCATTCCAGCAGCTCTTGCTTCTCGACGATCTTGAGCGACAGGTGCGAGGCGACGGTGTCCGCCAGCTTGCTGGGGTCGTCGATCTGGTTGATCGAGACCAGCACCTCGGGCGGGATCTTCTTGTTCAGCTTGATGTACTGCTCGAACTGGGTGACCACGGTGCGCGCGAGGGCGTCGAGCTCGCGGTCGTCGCCGACCTTCTCCGGCAGCACCTCGGCATAGGCCTGGAAGAAATCGGGATTGTCGGCGAACTTCACGATGCGCGCGCGCTCGCCGCCCTCCACCAGCACCTTGACCGTGCCGTCGGGCAGCTTGAGGAGCTGCAGCACGGTGCCGACCGTGCCGACCGTGTAGATGTCCGCGGGCGAGGGATCGTCCTGGCCGGCGTTCTTCTGGGTCACCAGAAGAATCTGCTTGTCGTCCTTCATGACGTCTTCCAGCGCCCGCACCGACTTGTCGCGGCCGACGAACAGCGGCACGATCATGTGCGGGAAGACGACGATGTCGCGAAGCGGAAGAACCGGAAACAGATTGCCGCGCGGGATATCAAGCATCACACCATTCCACCCATCAAGGCGTGCCCAGACACGCAAACCGGAGAACGCTGCACCAGGCAGCGCGAGTTGATCAACAAATTGTAGGCAGCGGGCGACACTTCAAGATCTGGGCCGGACGGCCCCCGCCCGGCTTTACGCGCTGCTGCCCACGTCCTCTCGCCGCTCGGTGTAGATGTAGAGGGGCTGCGCCACCCCTTCATCCTCGACGACCTCGCGATTGATGACGATTTCCTCGACCCCTTCCAGGCCTGGAAGGTCGAACATGGGCTCGAGCAGAATGCCCTCGAGAATCGAACGCAGGCCGCGGGCGCCCGTCTTGCGGGCGATCGCCCGCCGCGCGACGGCGGTCAGCGCGTCTTCGGTGAACTTGAGCGAGACGTTCTCCATCTCGAACAGCCGCTCGTACTGCTTGACCAGCGCGTTCTTGGGCCGGGTCAAGATCTCGATCAGCGCGGCCTCGTCCAGGTCTTCGAGGGTGGCCACCACCGGCAGCCGGCCGACGAACTCGGGGATCAGGCCGAACTTCAGCAGATCCTCGGGCTCGACGTCGCGCAGCACCTCGCCGGTGGCGCGCTCGTCCGGCGCCTTGATGTCGGCCCCGAAGCCCATGTTGGAGCCCTGGTGGCGCTGGGAGATGATCTTCTCGAGGCCGGAGAAGGCGCCGCCGCAGATGAACAGGATGTTGGTCGTGTCGACCTGCAGGAACTCCTGCTGCGGGTGCTTGCGCCCGCCCTGGGGCGGCACCGAGGCGACCGTGCCCTCCATGATCTTCAGCAGCGCCTGCTGCACGCCCTCGCCCGAGACGTCGCGGGTGATCGAGGGGTTGTCCGACTTGCGGCTGATCTTGTCCACCTCGTCGATGTAGACGATGCCGCGCTGGGCGCGCTCGACGTTGTAGTCGGCCGACTGCAGCAGCTTGAGGATGATGTTCTCAACGTCCTCGCCGACATAGCCCGCCTCGGTCAGGGTGGTGGCGTCGGCCATGGTGAACGGCACGTCGAGAATCCGGGCGAGCGTCTGCGCCAGCAGCGTCTTGCCGCAGCCGGTCGGGCCGACCAGCAGGATGTTCGACTTGGTCAGCTCCACGTCGTTGTTCTTGGAGCCGTGGGCCAGGCGCTTGTAATGGTTGTGCACCGCGACGGAGAGCACCCGCTTGGCGTGCTCCTGGCCGATCACGTAGTCGTCGAGCACGCCGCAGATGTCGCGCGGCGTCGGCACGCCGTCGCGGGACTTGACCAAGGTGGTCTTGTGCTCCTCGCGGATGATGTCCATGCACAGCTCGACGCATTCGTCGCAAATGAACACCGTCGGGCCGGCGATCAGTTTGCGCACCTCGTGCTGGCTCTTGCCGCAGAAAGAGCAGTAAAGAGTGTTTTTCGAGTCGCTTCCGCTGGACTTGCTCATACCTAGCCGTTTCGCTTTTCGACTCCGAAGAGATCCATGTTAGACAGACGCGCCGCCGGCACACAATGCCAAAAAGGCCCTCGCGCCAAGCACCTCCGCCGCCGGTGGCCAATTTGCGACAATCGGGCTGCGAATCCGGCCTGGGTTCGAGGCTAGTTTCGCCGGCTCAACAATGTCTTAACGCGTCGATTTTCGCGTGTTCACTTATCGTTCTGGGCGTCGTCGGCCGCCGGCAGCTCGTGACGCTCCACCACGCTGTCGACCACGCCGAAGGTCACCGCCTCCTCCGGCGTCATGAAGGTGTCGCGGTCCATCGCCTTCTCGATGGCGTCGAGCTTTTGGCCGGTGTGCTTGGCGTAGATCTCGTTGAGGCGGGCGCGGGTCGCCAGGATGTCCTTGGCATGGATCTCGATGTCAGCCGCCTGGCCCTGAAAGCCGCCGGAGGGCTGGTGGACCATGATCTTGGCGTTGGGCAGGGCGAAGCGCTTGCCGGGGGTCCCGGCCACCAGCAGGAGGGAGCCGGCGGAGGCCGCCTGGCCGATGCACACGGTCGAGACGTCCGGGCGCACGTATTGCATGGTGTCGTAGATCGCCATTCCGGCCGACACCACGCCGCCGGGCGAATTGATGTAGAAGGCGATATCCTTCTTCGGATTCTCCGACTCCAGATAGAGGAGCTGCGCGCAGATCAGGCTCGCGCCTTCGTCGAAGATCGGTCCGGTCAGGAAGATGATCCGTTCCTTCAGCAGCCGGGAATAGATGTCGTAGGCCCGCTCGCCCCGATTGGTCTGCTCGACCACCATCGGGACCAGCGTGTTCATGCTTGGCTGGCGCAGATCGCTCATAATTGTTTTTCAGGATCCCGTTTGACGAGGTTTCGCTTGTTCCGAACTAGGTCTCTTTCTTGGCCCGGTCCGCCGCGGCGGTCTTGGCCTTGGCGGACGACTTGGCCCCGCCGGCAGGCGTCTTCTCGGCGGCGGTCTTGCCCTTGGCGGACTTCGTCTCGGTGGCCTTCTTCTCCGCGGCCTTCTTCTCGGCGGCGGGTTTCGCCGTCGACGTCTTGGCCTTGGGCTTCTTGGCCTTCGCCTTGGCGCCGGCCTTCTCGGCGCCGCCCGCCTCGCCCGCGCCGGCCTGCTCCTCGGCCAGCGCCGCGGGATCGACCGCCCGATCGCTCACCTTGGCCAGGTCGACGATGAAATCCACCACCTTGTCCTCGAACAGGGGCGCGCGCAGATTGGCGAGCGCTTCCGGCGTGTTCTTGTAGAACTCCAGCACCTGGCGCTCGTGCCCGGGATGGCTCTGCGCCTCGCGCATGAGGGCGCGGTTCAGCTCGTCCTGGCTCACCTCGATGGCGTTGAGGCGCCCGATCTCGGAAAGCAGCAGGCCCAGGCGCACCCGGCGCTCGGCGATCTCGCGGTATTCCGCCTTGAGATCGTCCTCGCTCTTGCCCTCGTCCTCCGGGTCGAGGTGGCCGTGGCTGCGCTCCTCTTCGATCTGCTTCCAGATGGCATCGAATTCGCTGTCCACCATGCCCGGCGGCACGTCGAACTGATAGGCCTCCGCCAGGGCGTCCAGCAACTGGCGCTTCAACTGGGTGCGGCTGAAGCGGTCGTAGTCGCCCTGGAGCTGCTCGCGGACCTTGCTCCTGAGGCTGGCCAAATCCGGCTCGCCCAGGTCCTTGGCGAGCGCGTCGTCGACCGGGCGCGCCACGGTGGCGCGCACCTCCTTGACCTTGACCTCGAACACGGCCTCCCGGCCGGCCAGCTTGTCGTTCACGTATTGCTCGGGAAAGCGCACCGTGACGCTCCGCTCCTCGCCGGCCTCGGCGCCGATGAGCTGGTCCTCGAAGCCCTCCACGAAGCGGTTGCTGCCGAGCTCCAGGTGATGGTCCTCGCCGGCCATGCCGGGCAGCGCCTCGCCGTCGACCGTGCCCCGGAAATCGATCACCAGGACGTCGTCCTTGGCCGCCGGGCGCGGCGTCTCCATCGGCGCGCTCTGGCGCTTGGCGCTGGCCAGCCGCTCCATGGCCTCGTCGACCTCCGCGTCGGGCACCTCGATCTTGAGGCGCTCGAGCTCGATCTTCGAGAGATCGCCGACCTCGATGTCCGGCAGCAGCTCGACCGCGATCTTGTATTCGAGGTCCTTGCCCTCCTCGAACGAGGTGATCTCGATCCTGGGCTGCATGGCCGGGCGCAGGCCGCGCTCGGTCAGGGCCTGGGCCGAGCTGTCGCGCACCGCCTGCTCGACCACCTCGCCCATGACCGACTGGCTGAAGCGCTTCTTGAGGATCGGCATCGGCACCTTGCCCGGGCGGAAGCCCGGCAGGCGGACCTCCTGGCCGATCTGCTCGAGCCGCGCCTCCAGCTTTTCGCCGAGGTCCTTGGCCGCGATCACCACGGTGTATTCGCGCTTGAGGTTGTCCGCGTGTGTTTCCGTAACCTGCATGGCGGTTCGGCCTCTCCTAACGCCGCCTGTGTTCGAGGGAATTCGGCACTGCGATCCCGCTTCTGGGGTGACCCCGCTTGAGCGGTGGCTGCCGTTCGGCCGGTCTGGTGCGGGCGGAGGGACTCGAACCCCCACGAGTTTCCTCACCAGGACCTAAACCTGACGCGTCTACCAGTTCCGCCACGCCCGCACGGTCTCGGTCGAGGCGCCGGTGTATAGCATGGCGGACTGGGGCCTACAAGCGGGGCCCGGACGCCGTGCGCGGCCGCGGGACGCCGCCGTCGGGCGCCCGGGCCGGCGCCGCCGCGGTCCGGATTATCGATTATTATTCAAATCTTTAGGCGATCCAGACAGGCCGCCGCGCAGGCGTCGATCACCGCCTCGACGTCGAGCCGGTAATGGCGGTAGAGGTCCGGCAGGTCGCCCGACTGGCCGAAGTGCTCGACTCCGAGCGCCTGCACCCGCTGGCCGCCGACCGCGCCGAGCCAGCTCAGCGCCGCCGGGTGGCCGTCGACCAGGCTCACCAGGCCGGCGTCCGGGGCCAGCGCGGCGAGCAGCCGCTCGACGTGAGCGGGGCCGCCCGCCCTTCCAGCCTGCCGGCCGCGCTGGGCGGCGTGCCAGCCGGCGTTCAGCCGGTCCGCCGAGGTCACGGCGAGCAGGCCGGCGCCGGACACGTCGTCGGCGAGCGCGTCGTGGGCGGCGAGCGCCTCGGGCAGGAGCGCGCCGGTGGCGACGATCGCCAGCTCGGCCCCCGGCGCCGGCGGCCGCAGCCAATAGCCGCCGAGGATGATCTCGCGGCGCAGGTCGGCGTCGAGCCGCCGGCGCGGCTGCGCGACGCTGCGGGTCGAGAGCCGCAGGTAGACCGAGCCGCCGTTGTCGTCCCTGAGCCAGCTGCCGCCTTCGCCGCCGCCGCCCCGGGACCCGCCACCCGACTCGCCGCCGGGGTGGCCGTCACGGCCGTCGCGCTGCAGGTAGTCGAAGCTCCAGGCGAGGATCGCCGCCAGCTCGTCGGCGAAGGCCGGCTCGAAGGCGGCGAGGCCGTCCTGGGCCATGCCGATGAGCGGCGTCGCGATCGACTGGTGCGCCCCGCCCTCCGGCCCCAGGGTGACGCCCGAGGGGGTCGCCACGACGATGAAGCGGGCGTCCTGGTAGCAGGCGTAGTTGAGGGCGTCGAGGCCGCGCTGGATGAAGGGGTCGTAGAGCGTGCCGATCGGCAGCAGGCGGGTCTTGAACAGGCTGTGGCTGAGTCCGAGCGCACCGAGCAGGGTGAACAGGTTGTTCTCGGCGATGCCCAGCTCGATGTGCTGGCCCTCGGGCGACATCGCCCAGCGCTGGGCCGAGACCACCTTCTCCTCCTTGAACACGTCGGCGCGCGGCCGGCGGTCGAAGATGCCGCGCCGGTTGACCCAGGCGCCCAGGTTGGTCGAGACGGTGACGTCCGGCGAGGCGGTGACGATGCGCTGGGCGAGCGGGCTGTCCTCGCGCGCCAGGTCGCCGAGAATCCGCCCGAAGGCCTCCTGGGTCGACAGCCGCTCGGCCGCGGGCGCCGGCAGGCTCTCCGGCACCGCCACGTAGGGCGCGGTGAAGCGCCGCCGGCCGGCCTGGGCGAAGGGCACCCGCTCGAGGAATGCGCGCAGCTCGCCGGCGGGCACGTCGAGGCCGGCGAAGGGCGCCCATTCCTCGCCCTCGGGGATCGCGTTGTCGCGCTGGAAGGCGGCCATCTGCTCCGGGTTCATGAGGCCGGCGTGGTTGTCCTTGTGGCCGGCGAACGGCAGCCCGAAGCCCTTGATGGTGTAGGCGATGAAACAGGTGGGCGCCGCCGCCGGCGCGCCGTGGAAGGCCGCCAGCACGCTCGCCATGTCGTGACCGCCCAGGTTGGTCATGAGGCGGGCCAGCGCCCCGTCGTCGTAGTCCGCCAGGAGGTCGGCGACGCCGGCCTCGGCGCCGATGTCGGCCAGCAGGTGGCGGCGCCAGGCGGCCCCGCCCTGGAACACCAGGGCCGAGTAGAGCGAGTTCGGGCAGTCGTCGATCCAGCGCCGCAGCGCCGCGCCGCCGGGCCGGGCGAAGGCCGCCTGCAGCAGGGTGCCGTACTTCAGGGTGACGACGTTCCATCCCATGTTGCGGAACAGGTCGTCGAAGCGGCCGAACAGTTGATCGGTGATCACCGCGTCGAGGCTCTGGCGGTTGTAGTCGATCACCCACCAGACGTTCCTGAGGTCGTGCTTCCAGCCCTCCAGCATGGCCTCGAAGACGTTGCCTTCGTCGAGCTCGGCGTCGCCGACCAGGGCGATCATGCGGCCTTCCGGCAGATCCTCGGGCGCCCACGACTTCAGCCGCACGTAGTCCTGCACCAGGCTGGCGAAGCTGGTCATCGCGACCCCGAGGCCCACCGAGCCGGTCGAGAAGTCGACGTCGTCGGCGTCCTTGGTGCGCGAGGGATAGGACTGCGCCCCGCCGAAGCCGCGGAAGCGCGCCAGCTTGTCCTTGGTCTGCAGGCCCAGCAGGTACTGGATGGCGTGGAACACCGGGCTGGCGTGCGGCTTGACGGCGACCCGGTCGTGCGGGCGCAGCACGTCGAGATAGAGCGCCGTCATCAGGGTCACCAGGGAGGCGCAGGAGGCCTGGTGGCCGCCGACCTTGAGGCCGTCGCGGCTGTCGCGCAGGTGGTTGGCGTTGTGAATGGTCCAGGCGGAGAGCCAGAGGATCTTCTGCTCCAGCGCCCGGAGGCACGCCAGGCGGTCCGGCGCGGGCGGGCCGCCTGCTTCCGTCCTGGCCGGTTCCGGCTCGCTCATGTCCCTCCCGTCGTCCAGCCCTCCAGCCCAGCGCCTCGCAATAGCCTAGCCACTCCTAGACTAGCCCACGCCGGGCCCGGCGACGACATTGATCGGGTCGCCGGCGTAGAACCGCTCCAGGTTGCCGATCGCCGTGTCGAGCAGCAGCGCCGTCGCCTCGGGCGTGTTCCAGGCGACATGCGGCGACAGCACCACGTTGTCGAGCGCCAGCAGCGGATGACCGGCGGGCAGCGGCTCCTCGGCGAAGACGTCGAGGCCGGCGGCGGCGATGCGGCCGGCGCGCAAGGCCTCGATCAGCGCCGTCTCGTCGACCAGGCCGCCGCGCGCGGTGTTGACCAGCACCACGCCGGGCTTGGCGCGCGCCAGTTCCGCCCCGCCGAGCAGGCCTTGGGTCTCGGGCGTGAGCGCGAGATGGAGTGACAGCACGTCGCTCTCGGCCAGCAGGTCGTCGAGCGCCGCGAAGCGGATCCCGAGCCGCGCGGCGCGCGCCGGGTCCGGCCGCCGGGTCCAGGCGATCACCTCCATGCCGAGGGCCCGCGCCAGCTCGGCGAAGCGCGCGCCGATCGGGCCGAGGCCGATCAGCCCGAGGGTCTTGCCCTTCAGCTCGAAGCCGATGCGCGACTGGGTCCACAGGCCCTGGCGCAGATCCCGGTC
>JAWWCG010000124.1:0-8425 GCA_033720555.1 Kiloniellales bacterium
CCAGGTGCCCCAGCCGGCGTCGAGCCAGTAGTTCCTGACCGGGCTCTCGCCCATGATCGGGCTGTAGTCCGGCGTCATGTCGGTGATCCCCGCCCACTGCCGCAGCAGGCGCACCTCGCCGAGAAAGGGGAACATCTCCAGCGCGTGGGCGATCAGGCCCTCCTTCAGCTCGAGGGTGGAGCGGGTCGAGTAGCGCTCGTAGGGATCGGAGCCGCCGCCGATCACCAGCTCGCCGCGCGCGGTCTGGGAGACGTAGCAGTGCAGCGCCGAGGAGGAGACCAGCGGGTCGAGGAACGGCTTGACCGGCTGGGTCACCATGGCCTGCAAGGGGTAGCTTCTGATCGGCAGGGCGATGCCCGCCATCTTGGCGACCACCGAGGACATGCCCGCCACCGCCTGGATCACGTGGCCGCCGCGCACCGCGCCGCGGCTGGTCTCGACGGCGGCGATGCGCCCGCCCTCGACCCTCAGGCCGGTCACCTCGGTGCGCTGGTGAAACTCGACGCCGAGCTGGGTGGCGCGCGCGGCGTAGCCCCAGGCGACGGCGTCGTGGCGGCCGGTGCCGCCGTCGGGGTGCCACAGGCCGGCCAGCACCGGCAGGCGCAGGTCGTCGATGTTGAGGAACGGCACCAGCTCGCGGATCCGCTCCCGGCCGATCATCTCGATCCCGGTGCCGTGCAGCTTGCCGACCTCGGCGCGCAGGGTGAAGGTGCGCACCGTCGCGTCGGTGTGGGCCAGGGTGAGCTGGCCGCGCTGGGAGAACATGATGTTGTAGCCGAGGTCCCGCGACATGGTCGAGTAGAGCTCGACCGCCTCCTTGTAGAAGCGGACCGATTCCGGCGTGATGTAGTTGGAGCGGATCACCGCCGTGTTGCGCGCCGTGTTGCCGCCGCCGATATAGCCCTTTTCCAGGACGCAGACGTCGCGGATGCCGTGGACCTTGGCCAGGTAGTAGGCGGTGGCGCAGGCGTGGCCGCCGCCGCCGATGATCACCACGTCGTAGCTGGGCTTGAGATCGGGCGTCGCCCGCAGGTCGGGCCGCGCGGGATAGCGCGGGCTGAAGGCGTACTTGAGCAATCCGAGCGGCATGCTTACCCCCCTATGGCGCATGCAGGCCGCGCCGAACGCCCCGAGGTGTATCGCGATCCCCGCCCGGCGACAAGTCGGAGATCGACAGATTCTTGCCCGCCCCCGCCGCCGGGAACGGTCGGATCAAGCGGCTGATAGCGCTGGGCTTTTTTCGGCCTCGGCGCTAGCCTCGGCGGCGCTCTCGGCGATAACACGGGAAATTTCCGGCGGCGCGCCGCGCGGACGGCGCGCAGATGGTCTTTCGGGATGTGTCATGACCGGCGCCTTCGACATCGATCGGGCCGTGCCCTGGGGCCGCAACCGGGGCGAGTACCTGGCGTTCTTCGATCTCCTCGAGCTCGCGCCCGGCGCGCGGCTGCTCGACTGCGGCGCCGGGCCGGCCTCGTTCAACGTCGAGATGAGTGCCCGCGGCTTCCGCGTGGTCTCGACGGACCCGCTTTACGCCTGCGGCAAAGCGGCGATCGCGCGGCGCATCGCCGAGGCCAGGCCCGCCATCGTGGCCGGCCTCAGGGCGGAGGCCGGGCGTTTCGTCTGGGACGACTACGGGTCTGTCGAGGGCCTCGAGCGCACCCGCGTCTCGGCCATGAAGGCCTTTCTCGAGGACTACGAGGAGGGCCGCGCCGAGGGCCGCTACGTGGCCGCCGCCCTGCCCGACCTGCCGTTCGCCGACGGCGCCTTCGACCTCGCCCTCTCGTCCCATCTCCTGCTGCTTTACAGCGCCCAGCT
Source organism: Kiloniellales bacterium (assembly GCA_033720555.1). Taxonomy (GTDB): domain Bacteria; phylum Pseudomonadota; class Alphaproteobacteria; order Kiloniellales; family JAKSDN01; genus CALJXB01. Next base: position 1,816 of record JAWWCG010000124.1, read on the forward strand.
CGACCTCGACTTCCACCTGGCCGCGGTCCTGGACATGCTGCGGGTCGCCGGCGAGGCGCGGATCTTTCCCCTGCTCGACATGGCGGGCGGGCGCTCGGCCCACCTGGCGCCCCTGACGGCCGCGCTCGCGGCGCGCGGCTACGCCTGCGAGATCCGCGCCGTCGGCTACGAGTTCCAGAAAGGCGGCAACGAGATGCTGCGAATCGCCCGCGCCTAATCCGACGCCGCGGCCACGGCGACCGGATGGATGAAGCCGTGGGCCGGGTAGACGGTGCCCCCCAGGTGGCCGCCGGGGACGTACCAGAGCCGCACCTGCGACCAGTCGTTGGCCGGCGAGACGTCGACCACCGGCACGTTGCGGTGGATCCGGCCGCGGTTCAGCCAATTGGCGTGCTCGGCCACGATCTCGCGCGGGCCGATCACCCGGGTCACCACGGCGAGATGGCCGCGGGTGAGCCGCTGGGTCTTCCTCAGCACCAGGACCGCGCCGGGGCGCGGCGTTTGGCTGCGCAGGAAGCGGCCCTCGGCGGATCGCCACCAGGTCCAGGCGTCGCCGCGGATCTTGAGGCCGCTCAACTGGCGGGCATAGGGCACGCACTGCAGCGGCCGCGGGCCGGCGACCATCTCGGCCGAGCCCGAGGCCAGGACGCCCGTGCCGGGCGCGGCCGGCACCGCCATGGGCTCCGGCGCCGAGGCGCAGGCCGCCGCCAGGAGGCCGCCCGCCAAGATGCCCGGGATCGCGCGCAATCGCCGCATCGCATGGCCCTCGCCGCCGGGAGGCCCGGGAGGCGCGGGAGGCCCGGGAGGCCCAGAATAAACCGACCGTTTCATGGGGCGAGTTTCGGCCGCCATTCGTTACCGCCGCGTTAACGATCGACGGCGCCCGGGCGCCTCAGGCCCGGTCCGGCGCCGCGCCCAGCCAGAGGTCGAGGAAGCCGTCCAGCCACTGGCGCATCGGCGCGTCGTAGCGCCGGCACTCGGCGAACTGGCGCTGGGCGTCGTGGGCGCCCGGCGCCGCCAGCATCTCGCCCGCCTCGCGGCACCAGCGGGCCAGCACCTCGGCCGTCACCTCCGGGTGGAACTGGATGCCGTAGGCGGCGGCGCCGTAGCGGAAGGCCTGGTTGGGAAAGGTCGGCCCGACCGCCAGCAGCGCGGCGCCGGCCGGCAGCTCGAAGCCTTCCTTGTGCCAGTGGTAGACGTGCATCTCGGTGGCGAGGAAACCGTCGCAGGCCGCGGTCGGCGCGATCGGCACGTAGCCGATCTCGTGCAGGCCCTCGTCGTGGCCGACGACCCGCGCGCCCAGGCTGCGGGCGAGCAACTGGGCGCCGAGGCAGATGCCGAGGAACGGCTTGTCCCGGCCGACCCAGTCCTCGATCCAGTCCAGCTCCCGGCGCAGGTAGGGCTTGGCGTCGTCGTCGTTGGCGCTTTCCGGGCCGCCGTAGACCACCGCGGCGCAGTAGCGCGCGTCGTCGGCCGCCGGCAGCTCGTCGCCCCGGCCGGGGCAGCGCCAGTCCAGCGCGTAGCCCCGCTCGGCCAGCATGCGCGAGGCCCGGTCGTCGCGCTGGCCCACGGGATGGTCGATCAGGAGCACGGTGCGGCTCATCGCCCGTCGCTCCCGCCGCCGCCGGTTCGTCTCTGGCGCGCCCGCAAGAAAGCCTCCATGTGAAACGCCGCCTGGGGCGGATCATAAACGAAGACCCGGCCGACCGGGCAAGCCCGCCGCGCGCGACAGCCGAGGCCCGCGCAGTCGGCGCCGGCGGCGGTCTCGACATGGGCCACGCAGTCGGTCACCCGATAGCCCTGCGGCCCGAAGGCGGCGACCGGGCAGGCCGTCAGGCACGGCTTGTCCCGGCAGCCGTCGCACGGGTGGGCGGCGGGCTGCTGCGGCGGCAGCGGCAGGCCCTCGGGCAGCGCCAGGGCGCCGCGGTAGGCGTGCCACAGGCCGTAGATCGGATGGATCAGCATGCCGAGGGGAGATTCGCGCACCGGGGCGGCGCGCTTGGCCCAGGCGACGAACGGCGGATAGGGCGGGCCGTCGGAGGGGAAGTGGGCGCCGCCGCCGAACGAAGCCGCCAGACCGCCGAGCACGCGCTTGCACCAGCGGTCCATCGGATCGGGCGCGCCGTCGGCGGCTTCGGGCGCGGTCGCGAAGGCGCGCCAGGCGGCCGGGCCGGCGTTGCCGATCATCAGCAGGCCCGCCGCTCTTCGGCCGTCGGGCAGCGGCGGCACGCGGTCCGCGGGCTCCGGGCGAAAGCCGCCGAACATCACCAGGCCCGCCGCGCCCAGCTCCGCCTCGATGCGGTCGAGGACCCCGATCGACGATCGTGTTTTCACCGAACCCTCATGCGGATATGCGGAGCTGCGACGCGGCATCCCGGCGCAGCGTAAGCGGCAGTGTAAGCGGTTGTCGCCCGACGGCAAAAGTGTCACACAGAATGGGTTTCCCAATTCTTGCAGGAGGATGGGAGGGCGCCGGCGTGAACGATCGCCCGTCAAGCGGCCGGCCGGCCGGCAAACAGTCCAAGCCGGCGACGGCCAAGCAGGCCGAACAAGCCGCGGATCGCGCGGCCGGCGACCGCGCGGCCGGCCTGCCGCGAACCTTCGGCTTCCTGCTCGTCCCGCTGTTTCCCATGATGGGCTTCGCCGCCGCCACCGAGCCGCTGCGGGCCGCCAACCGGCTGTCGGGCCGCGAGCTCTACGCCTGGCGCGTGGTCTCCGCCGACGGCGCGCCGGTGCCGGCCTCGAGCGGCATCGACATCGTCGCCGACCTCGAGCTGGCGCGCGCCGAGCGCCTCGACACGCTGTTCGTCGTGGCCGGCCTCGAAGCCCACAAGTTCCAGGACCGGCAGGTCTTCGCCGAGCTTCGCCGGCTGTCGCGGCGCGGCTGCCGCATCGGCGCGATCTCGGCCGGCAGCTACCTCTTGGCGCGCGCCGGCCTGCTCGCCGGCTACCGCTGCACCATCCATTGGGAGAACGCCGCGGCGTTCCGCGAGGCCTTTCCCGACATCGACGTGCGCGAGGAGCTGTTCGAGATCGACCGCGACCGCCTCACCTGCTCCGGCGGCACGGCGGCGCTCGACCTCATGCTCAGCCTGATCGACCGGGAGCACGGCCGCGAGCTGGCGACCCGGGTCGCCGAGCAGTTCATCCACGAGCGCATCCGCGACACCCACGACCACCAGCGCATGGCGCTGCGCAACCGCCTCGGCATCAGCCACCCGAAGATGCTGGCGGTGATCGGCGACATGGAGCAGCACCTGGAGCACCCCCTGCCCCGCTCCCAACTCGCCGCGCGCGCCGACCTCTCGACCCGGCAGCTCGAGCGGCTGTTCCGCCAGTACCTCAACCGCACGCCGACGCGCTACTACCTCGAGCTGCGCCTGCTGCGCGCGCGCCACCTGCTGGTCGAGAGCTCGCTGTCGATCCTCGACGTGGCCTTGGCCTGCGGCTTCGTCTCCGCCTCCCACTTCTCCAAGTGCTACCGCGAGTGTTTCGGAAAGACCCCACGCGAGGAGCGGCTGAAACCCGCTTGACTCCGAAGCCGGCGCGGTCCAAGTCATATTTTACGCTTAAACATGAGCAAAGCATCCATAATCACACTAAGATCTCGTAATAATGACGCTTTACCTCGGCGTCGACTTGGGTTAGCACCTGCTTCCGGGCCCGGCGCGCTGGCTGGCCGGGCGCGCCCGGCGGCGCGCCGCGCCAATCAAAGTATAGGATAAAGAACATGGCGGATCTCGTTCTGGCGGAAGGATTCTCCTTCGACGACCTCTATTCCGTCGAGGGACTGGCGCGCCTCGACGCCGCCTTCTTCGCCGCCCTCGCCGCCGACCGGCCCGATCTCGCCGAGCGGCTCAAGGCGGCGCGGCTCGACGCCCAAGGGCGGCCGGGCGCGGACGAGAACGGGGGCGAGGTCGAGGGCGAGGTCGAGAGCGAGGCCGAGAGCGAGGCCGAGCGCGAGGCCGAGCGCGAGGCCGAGCGCTCGGCGCTGCTGCTCGAGCTGGCGCCCTACTTCGAGGATTTCCTCGGCCGCCTGTTCGGGATCGAGACCGAGCTGCGGGCGCTCGCCGCCGCGCACAGCGAGCTCGCCCCCCTCTACACCGTCAAGCGCCAGTTCGTGCAGCGGCGTGCCGGCAAGCAGGTCAAGCCGGCCGACGCCGAGGGCCTCGACGGCGACGCCTTGCGCGCCCGGCTCGCCGAGCTCGGCGCGCCGCCCGACGACGAGCTCGCCTTCGCCCGCCGCGTCGCCGCTTGGCTGGACGCCGAGGCCGAGCACGCCGAGGCGCTGGCAGCGGCGCGCGACTACGCCGCCTGGGCGCTCTACCACCCGGCGGGCCAGGCGCGCCACGGCGAGGGCGTGCTGTTCAAGCAGCCGCACAAGGTGGACCCGCTGGCGCTGATCGAGCTGGAGGAGACGGCGGTCGACGGCGTCTGGGCCCAGGTCCGCCCGAAGTCCGAGCTTCGCCGGCGCGAGGGCTTCGAGCTGACCGACCCCGGCATGGACCTGAGCGAAGCGCTCGATCAGGTGCACTACTGCATCCTCTGCCACCACCAGGGCAAGGACTCCTGCTCCAAGGGGCTGAAGGACCGCGACGGCGCGTTCCGCAAGAGCGCCTTCGACGTCAGCCTGGCCGGCTGCCCGCTGGAAGAGAAGATCTCGGAGATGCACGAGGCCAAGCGCGACGGCCACGCCGTGGCCGCCCTGGCGATCGCCGTGATCGACAACCCCATGATCGCCGGCACCGGCCACCGCATCTGCAACGACTGCATGAAGGCCTGCATCTACCAGAAGCAGGACCCGGTCGACATTCCCCAGGCCGAGACCCGCGTCCTGAAGGACGTTCTGGAGCTGCCCTGGGGCTTCGAGATCTACAGCCTGCTGACCCGGTGGAACCCCTTGAAGCTGCGCCGCTTCGTGCCGCGCGCGGCGAGCGGCCGCAAGGTGCTGATCGCCGGCCTCGGCCCGGCCGGCTACACCCTGGCCCACTACCTGCTCAACGAGGGCCACGCCGTGGTGGCGATCGACGGCCTCAAGATCGAGCCCCTGGACCCGGCCCTCTCGGGCGTCGAGGCGGACGGCCGGCGGGTGCCGTTCCGCCCGATCCATAGCTGGGACGAGCTGCGCGAGCCCCTCGACGAACGGGTCATGGCCGGCTTCGGCGGCGTCGCCGAATACGGCATAACCGTTCGCTGGGACAAGACCTTCCTGAAGGTTATTCGCCTGCTACTTGAACGGCGGGCCAGCTTCGCCATGTTCGGCGGCGTGCGCTTCGGCGGCACCGTCACGCTCGACGAGGCCTTCGACCTCGGCTTCGACCACGTGGCGCTGGCGGTCGGCGCCGGCCGGCCGACGGTGCTGCCGATCCCCAACGGCCTGGCGCGCGGCGTGCGCGCCGCCTCCGACTTCCTCATGGCGCTGCAGCTGACCGGCGCCGCCAAGACCGACTCGATCGCCAACATGCAGCTCCGCCTGCCGGTGGTGGTGATCGGCGGCGGCCTGACGGCGATCGACACGGCGACCGAGGCGCTCGCCTATTACCCCGTCCAGGTGGAGAAGTTCCTGAGCCGCTACGAACGCCTCGCCGCCGAGCGCGGCGAGGCCGCGGTGCGCGCCGCCTGGAACGAGGAGGACGCGGCCATCGCCGACGAGTTCCTCGCCCACGCCCGGGCGATCCGCGACGAACGGGCGGCCGCCGCGCTCGAGGGGCGCGCCGCGCGGGTGCGCGAGCTGCTCGACAGTTGGGGCGGGGTCACCATCGCCTACCGCAAGCGGCTGATCGACGCGCCCAGCTACACGCTCAACCACGAGGAGGTGGCGAAGGCGCTGGAGGAAGGCATCCGCCTGGTCGACTGCCACGCGCCGCTGGCGGTCGACGTGGACCGCTACGGCCATGCCTCGGCGATCCGCCTCAACCGGCTGCAGCACGTGCGCGACGAGCCTGGCTGGATCACCCTCGACACCGTCGACATCCTGCGCGCGCGCAGCGTCCTGGTGGCCGCCGGCACCCAGCCCAACACGGTGCTGGCGCGCGAGCACCCGGAGGAGATCGCCCTCGACGGCCGCTATTTCCAGGCGATCGACGAGCACGGCGAGCGGGTCTCGCCCGAGCGCACCGCCAAGCCGGAGCAGGTGCGGGTGCTGGCCCGCCTGCGCGCCGACGGCCGCGGCGTCAGCTTCTGGGGCGACGTCCACCCCTCCTTCGCCGGCAACGTGGTGAAGGCCATGGCCAGTGCCAAGCAGGGCTATCCCATCGTCTCGCGCCTGCTGGCGAGCCACCCGCCGGCCAGCGCCGACAGCGCCGAGGCCCTGGTGGCGCGGCTCGACGACGCCTGGCGCGCCCGGGTCCACGCGATCACCCGGCTGACCCCGACCATCGTCGAGGTCGTCGTGCACGCCCCGGCGGCGGCGCGCGCCTTCCACCCCGGCCAGTTCTACCGCCTGCAGAACTTCGAGACCCAGGCCCCCCGGGTCGACGGCACCACGCTGGCCATGGAGGGCCTCGCCATGACCGGCGCCTGGGTCGACAAGGCGGCCGGCCTGCTCGGGCTCATCGTGCTCGAGATGGGCGGCTCCTCGGACGTCTGCGCGCACCTGCGCGTCGGCGAG
>JAWWCG010000125.1:0-8308 GCA_033720555.1 Kiloniellales bacterium
AGGACATGCTGGTCGCCGCGCTCTCCTCCTGCCACATGCTATGGTATCTGCACCTCTGCGCGGTGAAGGGCGTGGTGGTGACCCACTACGAGGACACCGCCGAGGGCATCATGGTCGAGGAGCCGCGCAACGGCCGTTTCACGCACGTGACGCTTCGGCCCGCCGTGATGATCACCGCCGAAAGCGATGCGGCCCTCGCCAAGTCGCTGCACGAGCGCGCACACAAAGAATGCTTCATCGCCAACTCGGTCAACTTCCCGGTCGACTGCAAGCCGGTCATCGCCAAGGCGAAGGCGGCGAGCTAGCGGCGGTCTAGTTCCGCCGTTCTAAGAGCCCGCGGGCGATCACCTGGGCCTGGATCTCGGCCGCACCCTCGAAGATATTGAGGATGCGGGCATCGCAGAGCACGCGGGAGATCTCGTATTCCTGGGCATAGCCGTTGCCGCCGTGGATCTGCAGCGCGTTGTCGGCATTCGCCCAGGCGACCCGAGCGGCGAGCAGCTTGGCCATCCCCGCCTCGATGTCGCAGCGTCGCTCTGAGTCCTTCTCGCGCGCGGCGAAGTAGCTGAGCTGGCGGGCGATCTGCGTCTCCACCGCCATCCAGGCGAGCTTGCCGGCGACCCGCGGGAAGGCGAGGATCGGCTTGCCGAACTGGATCCGCCCGCGGGCGTAGTCGAGCCCCAGCTCCAGCGCCGCCTCGGCCACGCCGACGGCGCGCGCGGCGGTCTGGATGCGCGCCGATTCGAAGGTCGCCATGAGCTGCTTGAAGCCCTCGCCCTCGACGCCGCCCAGCAGGCCCTCCGCCGGCACCTCGAAGCCGTCGAAGGCGATCTCGTACTCCTTCATGCCGCGGTAGCCGAGCACCTTGATCTCGCCGCCGCTCATGCCGGCCGCCGGGAACGGCGCGTCGTCGGTGCCGCGCGGCTTCTCGGCGATGAACATGGAGAGCCCCTTGTAGCCGGGCTCGTCGGGATCGGTGCGGGCGAGCAGCGTCATGACGTCGCTGCGCGCCGCGTGGGTGATCCAGGTCTTGTTGCCGGTGATCCGGTAGACCGCGCCGTCCCTGACCGCCCGGGTCTTGAGCGCGCCCAGGTCCGAGCCGGTGTTGGGCTCGGTGAAGACGGCGGTCGGCAGGATCTCGCCGGCGGCGATGCCCGGCAGCCAGCGCGCCTTCTGCGCCTCGGTGCCGGCGAGGCGGATCAGCTCGGCGGCGATTTCCGAGCGCGTGCCGAGCGAGCCCAGGCCGATGTAGCCGCGGGCCAGCTCCTCGGTCACCAGGCACATGGCGGTCTTGCCCATGGCGAGGCCGCCGAAGTCCTCCGGCACGGTGAGCCCGAAGACGCCGAGCGAGGCGAGCTGGTCGATCACCTCGATCGGGATCAGCTCGTCGGCGAGGTGCCAGCGGTGCGCCGCCTCCTTATGCTCGTCGGCGAGCTTGCGGAACTGATCGCGCACCATGGCGAGGGTCTCGTCGGCCAGGCCCGTGTCGCCGAAGTCGCCGGACTCCGCCCCCTCGGCGATCAGCTCGGCGATGCGGGCGCGCGCCGCCGCGGTGTTGCCCTTGCGGCACAGGCCCTTGACGCTCGAATCGGCGACGAAGGCGGTCAGCGCGTCGGCCTCGAGGCCGAGGTCGGCCGGGCGCACCATCTCGCCCTGGCTGATCGGGATGCCGCCCAGCATCTGCTGCAGATACTCGCCGAAGGCGGCCTGCAGGATGAGCCGCTCCAGCTCGCGCAAGCCGCCGGCCGCCGCGAGGCGCTCGGCCCAATTGAGCGTCTCGCGCAGGCCCGCCACATAGGTCGCCAGCCAGGCGTAGCCGTGCGCCGCGTATTGCTCGCGCTCCAGCGCCGCGCCGTCGAGCTTGCCTGCATGGAGCTTGGCCCTGTCCGCCTCCGGCCCGCCGCGCGCGACCAGGCCGGCGACCGCTTGGCGCGCCGCCGCCTCGAGGCGCTCGGCCGCCGCGAGCGCATGCCGGCAGGTCGTCAGGAGGTCGCTCACGTCGTCACCGTCGGCCGTTGGCTTCGCGCCGCCGGAACGGTCCTTGCGGACGCCGCCGGGCGCGCCCCGGGATATTCGCCGCGGCGATGCGGCTTGTCACGAAGGATCGGCGAGAGCCGACGACGGCGGAGAGCGGCACGAAACTCGCCTATTCCTCGATCGCGTCCTCGAGGGTGCGCAGGCCCGGCCGCTTGGCCTGGACCAGCACCGCCATGTTGCCCGGCTTGTGCTGGTTCTTCATCATCTTGGTGTGGGCGCGCGGAATGTCGTGCCAGGAGAAGACCTCGGACATGCAGGGGTCGATGCGCCGCTCGATCACGAGCTGGTTGGCCTGGGAGGCCTGCAGCAGATTGGCGAAGTGGCTGCCCTGGATGCGCTTCTGGCGCATCCACACGAAGCGCGCGTCGAAGGTGATGTTGTAGCCCGTGGTGCCGGCGCAGAACACCACCATGCCGCCGCGCTTGACCACGAAGCACGAGACCGGGAAGGTCTGCTCGCCCGGATGCTCGAACACGAAGTCGACGTCGTTGCCCTTGCCGGTGATCTCCCAGATCGCCTTGCCGAAGGCGCGGCATTCCTTCATGTAGTCGCCGAATTCCGGGCCGCCGACCGGCGGCAGCTGGCCCCAGCAGTTGAAGTCCTTGCGGTTGATCGCGCCCTTGGCGCCGAGCGACAGCACGAATTCGCGCTTGTCCTCGTCGGAGATGACGCCGATGGCGTTCGCGCCGGCGGTGGCGATCAGCTGCACCGCCATCGAGCCGAGGCCGCCCGAGGCGCCCCAGACCAGCACGTTCTGGCCGGGCCGCAGGATATGCGGGCGGTGGCCGAACAGCATGCGGTAGGCGGTCGCCAGCGTCAGGGTATAGCAGCCGCTCTCCTCCCAGGTGAGATGCAGCGGGCGGTGCATGAGCTGGCGGTCCTGGACGCGGCAGAACTGGGCGAAGGAGCCGTCCGGCGTCTCGTAGCCCCAGATCCGCTGGCTGGTCGAGAACATGGGGTCGCCGCCGTTGCACTCCTCGTCGTCGCCGTCGTCCTGGTTGCAGTGGATGATGACCTCGTCGCCGACCTTCCAGCGCCGCACCTTGGCGCCGACCGCCCAGACGATGCCGGCGGCGTCGGAGCCCGCGATGTGATAGTCGGCCTTGTGGACGTCGAACACCGAGACCGGCTTGCCGAGGCCGGCCCAGACGCCGTTGTAGTTGACGCCGGCGGCCATCACCTGGACCAGCACCTCGTGGCTGTCGATCTCGGGGACGTCGACCTCCTCGACCTGCATGGCCTGCTCGGGCTCGCCCTCGCGCTCGCGCCGGATCACCCAGGCGTACATCCGTCGCGGCACGTGGCCAAGCGGCGGGATCTCGCCGATCTCGTAGAGGTCCTTGATCTCCTGAACCGGCGCCTGTTCCGCCGTCGCGACCTCAGCCATGCGCTGCTCCCGATACCGTTCCGCCCCGCCCCGGCGTTACCCCGTTTTTCCGGCCCGTGGACGGCACTTATGGTTCCGGACCGCATTGACTATTATAATCTTAGTAGGATTTTGCAATGCACAAAAATTTCTTTTCGTTCCTTGGAAAAATTGGGTAATTTTATGTCGCAAATGCGTAATCCCCGACGTGAGCCCATGTGCAAGTCCAAGGCAGCGGCGAAAGTGCAGTGATGACGGCGAAGGATCGGAACGCGGCGGGCGGATCGGCGGGCCCAGCGGCGGGCCCAGCGGCCGCCGAACCGGCAATCGAGAAGGACCGCGGCGCCACGGCCTCGACGGGCCGGCGCGACAAGCCCTGGCTGATCCGCACCTACGCCGGCCACTCGACGGCGGCGGCCTCCAACGCGCTTTACCGCGGCAACCTGGCCAAGGGCCAGACCGGCCTCTCGATCGCCTTCGACCTGCCGACCCAGACCGGCTACGACGCCGACCACCCGCTGGCGGCCGGCGAGGTGGGCAAGGTGGGCGTGCCGATCTGCCACCTGGGCGACCTGGAGGCGCTCTTGGACGGCATCCCGCTCGAACGCATGAACACCTCCATGACCATCAACGCAACGGCGCCCTGGCTGCTGGCCCTCTACGTCGCCGTCGCCGAGCGCCAGGGGGTGGGCCGCGACCGGCTCTCCGGCACCACCCAGAACGACATCCTCAAGGAGTACCTGTCGCGCGGCACCTATATCTTCCCGCCGCAGGCCTCGATGCGCCTGACCGGCGACGTCATCGCCTTCGCCTACCGCGAGTTGCCCAAGTGGAACCCGATCAACGTCTGCTCCTATCACCTGCAGGAGGCCGGCGCGACGCCGGTGCAGGAGCTCGCCTTCGCGCTGGCCAACGCGGTGGCGGTGCTCGACGCGGTGAGAGATTCCGGCCAGGTGCCGGCCGAGGACCTGCCCCAGGTAGTCGGGCGCATCTCCTTCTTCGTCAACGCCGGGGTGCGCTTCATCACCGAGATGTGCAAGATGCGCGCCTTCACCCGGCTGTGGGACCGCATCTGCCGCGAGCGCTACGGCGTCGAGGAGGCGCGCTACCGCCGCTTCCGCTACGGCGTGCAGGTCAACTCCCTCGGCCTCACCGAGCAGCAGCCGGAGAACAACGTCTACCGCATCCTGCTGGAGATGCTGGCGGTGGTGCTGTCCAAGGACGCGCGCGCCCGCGCCGTGCAGCTTCCGGCCTGGAACGAGGCCCTCGGCCTGCCCCGGCCGTGGGACCAGCAGTGGTCGATCCGCCTGCAGCAGATCGTCGCCGAGGAGACCGACCTCCTGGACTACGCCGACATCTTCGACGGCGCGCCGGAGATCGAGGCCAAGGTCGCCGAGCTGATCGCCGAGGCGAGCGAGGAGATGGCGCGGATCGAGGCGATGGGCGGCGCCGTGGCGGCGATCGACAGCGCCTACATGAAGGAGCGCCTGGTCGAGAGCAACGCCCGGCGCCTGCGCGCCATCGAGACCGGCGAGCAGACGGTGGTCGGCGTCAACGCCCACACCGAGAGCGAGCCCTCGCCGCTCGTGGCCGACGGCGAGGCCGGCTTCCTGAGCGTCGACCCGGCCGCCGAGCGCGACCAGATCGCCCGCCTCGAGGCCTGGCGCGCCGCCCGCGACGCCGCCGAGGTCGAGGCCGCGCTGGCCAATCTAACCGCGGCCGCCAGGTCGGGCGCCAACATCATGCCGCCCTCGATCGCCTGCGCCCACGCCGGGGTCACCACCGGCGAGTGGGCGGACTGCCTGAGGGCGTGCTTCGGCGAGTTCCGCGCGCCGACCGGGGTCGGCCACGCGCCCACCGTCGGCGGCAACCAGCCGGAGCTGGCCGAGCTGCGCGAGCGGGTCGACCGGCTCGCCGGTCGCCTCGGCCGCAAGCCGCGCCTGCTGGTCGGCAAGCCGGGCCTCGACGGCCATTCCAACGGCGCCGAGCAGCTCGCCGTGCGCAGCCGCGACGCTGGCTTCGAGGTGGTCTACGACGGCATCCGCCTGTCGCCCGAGGAGATCGCCGAGGCGGCGCGCGCCGCCGGCGCCGACCTCATCGGCCTGTCGGTGCTGTCCGGCTCCCACCTGCCGCTGGTCGAGGCGGTCGCCCGCCGGCTCGCGGCCGAGGGCCTGACCGATGTCCCGGTGGTGGCCGGCGGCATCATCCCGAAGACGGACGCGGAGACGCTGAAGGCCGCCGGCGTCGCCGCCGTCTACACGCCGAAGGACTACGACCTCACCCGCATCGTCGGCGAGCTGATCGGGCTGCTGGAGCGGGAGCTGGCCGACGGCTGAGCGCCCGCGGCGGGCGCGGCCTCAGGCCTGGGGCTCGGCGACGTCGTACTCGGGCGGCCGCGGCTGCCAGGCCTGGCCGGTGTCGACGATGCAGGAGATGCCGTCCGGCTTGGTGATGATGATGGTCCAGGTCTCGCCGTCCACCGAGGACAGCACCTCGACCAGGGCGCCCTTGTTGCTGACCCCCGTGGCGACCGGCGCTTCCTTGTAGTTGACCCCCAGCCATCCGACGATCTTCGCTCTCTCGCCGCAGGGAACCTGCGCCAAAGCGGCCGAGCTCGCGAGAACAAGGCCGAGGGAGAGCAGGACTGCCTTGCACATCGCAAACTCTCGTCCTGAGTGCGTCGAGGCGGGCGACGCGGGATATCCGACCTTTCACCAGTTGTTAATGAATTGGTTAAGATTTCCTTAAGATTCCCGGGCGTCCCGCCGGCGAGGGCGGGCGCCCGGCGGCCGCCCGACGGTTTCCCGGGGTCCGGCAGATCTCGGCAGATCTTGGCTGTCGGCGCGCGGGCCTTTGGCGGTAGAATGCATCGAAAGCGCACCTTCATCGCAGCCATCGCGGCACGACGGACCATGCGAGCCAAGTTCGTCGATTCTGCCCTGAGAAGCCTCAAGCCGCACCGGGTCAAGTACGACGTGCACGACCCGCAGGGCGGCCCCCTCGTGCTCCGGGTCTCGCCCGACGGCCGCAAGACCTGGCTGGCGAGCTACCACTCGCCGGACGGCGTCCCGCACCTGCGCGCGATCGGCAAGTATCCCATGATGTCGATCGCCGAGGCGCGCGAACGGGCGCGCGCGCTCGCCGGCCGCCCGAACCGCGACCCGGACCCGGCAGGCTAGCTGCGGAGCCTCACCAGGCGAGCGCCGCAGCTTCGTCGATCTCGATCACCGTCGGCCGGTCGGCCCGCACGGCGCTGCCGAGCGTGTCGGCCAGGTGCGCGAGGTTTTCCGCCGTGACGGCGTGACAGCCGAAGCCCCGGGCGATCGCCTGGAAATCGGGCGTGTAGATGTCGACGCCGATCTGCGGGATGTCGCGGTCGGCCATGTACTGCTTGATCTCGCCATAGCCGCGGTTGTTCCAGACCAGGACCGGCACCGGCAGGCCGAGCTCGACGGCGCTCGCCAGCTCGCCGATGGTGAACTGGATCCCGCCGTCGCCGATCAGCGCCACCACCGGGCGGTCGGGCCGCGCCAGCTTCGCCCCGAACGCCGCCGGCAGCCCGTAGCCGAGCGTCCCGTAGCCGGTCGCCGAGTTGAAATAGGACCGCGGGCCGGCCGGCTCGTAGGTCAGGTTGCCGCCGTAGACCGGCTGGGTGGAATCGCCGACGATGATCGCGCCGGGCAGCGCCTCCGCCACGGCGTCGAGGAAGCGGCCGTGGGTCCGATAGGCCGCCGGCAGCGACGCCGTCGCCTCGGCCCGCAGCGCCGCCACCCGTGCCTGGGCCGCAGTTTGGTCTACCGCCTGGCCCCCTGCCCGGCCCGGCTGCCCGCCCGCCAGCGCGTCGTCGAGCGCCGCCATGGCCAAGCCGGCGTCGCAGCACAGGGCGACCTCCGGCAGGGCGTTTCGGATCAGCTGCTCGGCCTCGATGTCGATCCGGATCAGCTTCCCGCTCAGCTTGAGCCGGCTGTAGAACAGCAGGGTGTCGGTCTCGCTGAGCTCAGTGCCGACGGCGAGCACCACGTCGGCCGACTGCAGCGCCTCGAGGACCGGCGCCTGGGGCAGCAAGCTGCCGAGGCTCAAGGGGTGGCCCGGCGGCAGCACGCCCTTGGCGTTGACGGTCAAGGCGACGGGCGCGCCCAGCCGCTCGACCAGCGCGCGGGCCCGATCCGCCGCGTCGGCCGTGCCGCCGCCCAGGACGACGAAGGGCGCCTCGGCCGCGCCCAGCAGCTCGGCCGCGCGCTCGACCGATCGCGGGTCGGGGCCGGGCCGGGTCCGGGTGCGGTGGGCGACGCGCTCGAGGTCCTCGCCCGAGGCGGTGATCACGTCGAGCGGGAGCTGAATATGGACCGGCCCGGGCCGGGCGCTGTCGAACACCGCGAAGGCGCGGGCCAGGACCGACGGCAGCTCCGCCGCCCGCAGCACGCTGTGGCTGAACACCGAGACGCCGCTGACCAGCGCCTGCTGATCGGGCAGCTCGTGCAGCCGGCCCTCGCCCAGGCCCAGCTCGTGGGTGTTGTTCACGCTGGAGATCACCAGCATGGGAATGGAGTCGGCGTAGGCCTGGCCCATAGCGGTGACGATGTTGGTCATGCCGGGACCGGAAATGATGACGCAGGCGGCGGGCCGGCCGCTGGCCCGGGCGTAGCCGTCGGCCATGAAGCCGGCGCCCTGCTCGTGGCGCGGCGTAATGTGACGGATCCCGGTGTTGGGCAGCCCGCGATAGAGCTCGACGGTGTGGACGCCCGGGATGCCGAACACCGTGTCGATCCCGTAGCTCTCCAGGATCTCCACCAACACCTCGCCGCAGGTTCTCATCGCACGCATACCTTTCATCCGAGCGCGGCCGCCGCGCAGTGGCCTGCCACCCGCGAACCGGCCCGCGAAAACGCGCACCCTAACACAGTC
>JAWWCG010000126.1:0-8307 GCA_033720555.1 Kiloniellales bacterium
CCCGGCATTTTCAACCAAGCTTCCGGAACTATCGAACTAAAGAGAGCCCGGAGGAGGCCGCCTCATGCCTCGAGCCAGGCCGCCAGCCGCGCCGCCGCCTCGACCATCTCCGCCTCCCGGCCGGCGAAGGAGAAGCGCACGAAACGGTGGCCGCGCGCGGGATCGAAATCGATCCCCGGCGTGATGGCGACCCCGGTCTCGGCCAGCATGCGGCGGCAGAAGTCCTCGCTGTCGTTGGTCAGGCGGCCGACGTCGGCATAGAGGTAGAAGGCGCCGTCGGCCGGCGCCAGGCGGTCGAAGCCGGCTTTCGGCAGCGCCTCGAGCAGCAGCGCGCGGTTGCGGGCATAGGCCGCGACATAGCCGTCCAGCTCGGCGCGGCAGTCGAAGGCGGCCTCGGCCGCGAGCTGCGAGAGGGTCGGCGGCGAGATGAAGAGGTTCTGGGCCAGGCACTCGACCGGCCGCAGCAGGTCCTCGGGCAGCACCATCCAACCGAGTCGCCAGCCGGTCATGGAATAGTATTTGGAGAAGCTGTTGATGACGACGGCGTCCTGGGTGAGCTCGAGGGCGCTGACCGCCCGCGCCTCGTAGGCGATGCCGTGGTAGATCTCGTCGGACACCAGCCGCACGCCCCGCGCCGCGCAATAGTCGACCAGCGCGGCGAGGGCGGCCTCGTCCAGCATGGTCCCGGTCGGGTTCGAGGGGCTGGCCAGGATCAGGCCGTCGAGCGGCGCGGCCACCCGGTCCAAGAGCTCGACCGTCGGCTGGAAGCGGTGCTCGAGGTCGCAGGGCAGCAGCACCGGCTCCACGCCCAGGCAGCTCAGGATGTTGCGGTAGGCGGGATAGCCGGGCGCCGCCAGGGCGACGCGGTCGCCCGGCTCGAAGCTCGCGAGGAACGCCAGCAGGAAGCCGCCCGACGAGCCGGTGGTGACGATCACGCGGCGCGGATCGATCTCGACCCCGTAGAGCTCGGCATAGCTGCGGGCGATGCGCGCCCGCAGGGTGGGCACGCCGAGGGCGTCGGTGTAGCCGAGGCGCGCCTCTTCCAGCGCCGCCTTGGCCCGCGCGCGCACCGCCGCCGGCGCCGGCGTGCCAGGCTGGCCGACCTCCAGGTGCAGCACCTCCTCGCCCGCCGCCTCGCGCTCGTTGGCGCTGCGCAGGACATCCATCACGATGAACGGGGGCACCTGCCCGCGCCGGGCGATCTTCAAGGCCATCGGCGGCTCCTCGCGCTCGCTGCGCGCCTATTGCACCACAAAGCCCAGTCCCCAGCCACGCGGATCGCTGGCGAAGCTGCACTCCTCGAAGCGCCGCTTGAAGCTCTGCGGACAATAGAGCGCGTTGACCCGGCCCAGGCCGGGCGCCGGGCGCAGCAGATGGCCGCGCGTCCGCAGGCCCTCCAGCACCGCCTCGTCGGCGCCCTCCTCGTAGAAGGTCACGTCCGGCGCGCCGCCATGGTGGAAGCGCGGCGCCGCGACGGCCTCCTCGAGCGGCCGGTCGTCCACCAGGGCGCCCAGCGCCACCGCGACCAGCGCCGTCGGCGCGGCGCTGCCGCCGGAGGCCGCGGCGGCGAAATAGGCTTCCTGGACCGCGGGATTGGCGAGGATGGCGGCGCTCGGCGAGAGCAGGCCGTTGGCGTGGTCCTCGGGCGGGGCGGCGAGCAGGATGCCGGTGCCCGGCGCCACCTTAAAGGCGCCGAACAGGCCGTTCATCGTCAGGCTGCAGGCGACCACGTTGTTCCAGCGATCGGCCGCCACGAAGCTGGCGCCGTGCGGATTCTCGGCCAGCGCCCGGGGCCGGGGCGACAGGCTGCCGGCCGGCGTGTGGCGGTCGGGCCGGTAGCCCTCGAGGGCCTGCTCGATGCGCGCCGGCGCGAGCAGCTCTTGCGGGTCCGCGCGGGTTCCGCCGTCGCCCGTCATCCAGCCCGCGCGCTGGGCGAAGGCCCGGGCCGAGGCCTCGACCATCTGGTGGGCGCGCTCCGGCGTGCCGGGCGCGGCCGGGCCCAACTCCTCGACCAGCATCTCCCACGCCTGGGCCGCCACCAGCCCGTCCGCGGCGGGCGGGCCGGTCAGGTAGAGGGTATCGTCGCCGACCCGCAGCGCCAGCGGCGCGGCGAAGACGGGGACCGCGCCGCGCACCTCCTCGGCGGTCACGCTGTGCCCGGCGGCGGTCGCCGCCTCGGCGAAGCGACGGGTGAAGACGCCGCTATAGAAATAGGCCGCGCCCTGGGCGCGCAGCCCGCCGAGGACCGCCGCCAGGTCGCGCTGGGTCACCTTGTCGCCCTCGCCCGGCAGTTCGCCGGCGTTGTTGCGGAAGGCCGCGGCAACCGTCGGATTGGCGGCGATCCGATCGGCGGCGGCGGAGAGATCGCGGGCGAAGGCCCGGCTCACCGGGTGGCCGAAGCGCGCCATGCTCTCCGACGGCGCGAGAAGCTGCGCCCAGCGCAGCAAGCCGTAGCGGGCGTGCAGCGCGGCCATGGCGCGCGGCCCCTGCGGCACCACGCCGCCCGAATCGCCGGCCCGCGGCAGGAAGAGCAAGGCCTCGGCGACGTTGTCGCCGCTGTCGTAGACCGCGCAGGCCCCGCCGCTGCCCAGGCCGGCGCGCGACGGCAGGGTGACGGCCATGGTGAAATACATGGCCACCGCCGCGTCGATCGCGTTGCCGCCGTTGCCCAGCGTGTCGCGGCCGAGAACGGCGGCGCGCGGCTCGTCGGCGACGACGATCCCGGCGAAGCCCTCCACCAGGCCGATCTCGCCCTCGCCCTCGCCGGAGCTGCCGCAGCCGGCCAGGGCGAGCGCCAGGAGCGCCGCGCCGACGCCGGCGACGAGCCGACGCCAGGCGCCGGGTTCGGCAGCGGAGCGGCCGCGAAGGCCGCGTGGAGCGCCATTTTTCGCCACAAAGATTCCAAATTGAAGTACAACCATGGAATAGCCACCTAGGTACACTATGAACGTCCGCGGACAAGGATTTAGATTACCGACGGCTTGTCTGGCGGCGATCGCCTTGATCGCCGCCTCGCTTACGCCGTTCGGCGCCCACGCCCAGGGCCGCCAGATCATCCGCGACGCCGAGATCGAGAACACCATCCGGGCCTCCGTCACTCCGATATTCCAGGCGGCTGGCCTCAGCCCCAGCGCGGTCGACATCATCCTGATCGACGACCCGAGTCTCAACGCCTTTGTTGCCGGCGGCCAGCGCATCTACATCCATACCGGCCTGCTGATGCGCGCCGAGAGCCCGCAGCAGGTGATCGGCGTGATCGCCCATGAAACCGGGCATATCGTCGGCGGCCACATCGCGGCGCGGATCAACGAGGTCCGGCAGACCAGCAAGGCCCTGCTGATCTCCTATCTGCTGGGGCTGGGCGCGGCGATCGCCACCGGGCGCGGCGAGGTGGCCGCCGCGACCATCAGCGGCGCCCAGGACGTCGCGCTCAAGAATATCCTGAGCTATTCCCGCAGTCAGGAGCAGGCCGCCGACCAGGCCGCCATCCGGCTGCTCCAGGCGACCCACCAGACCCCCGAGGGCCTGCTCAGCTTCATGGAGATCCTGAGCGGCCAGGAGGCCCTGCTGTCGGCCAACCAGGACCCCTACCTGCGTACCCACCCGCTCACCATCGAGCGTATCACGTTCCTCAGGAACGCCGTCGCGCAGTCGCCCTACCGGGACGCCCTGCCGCCCGAGAAGATCGCCGAGCAATACGCCCGCATGCGCGCCAAGCTGATCGGCTTCCTCAAGCCCAAGTCCCAGGTCTTTCGCGATTACCCCAAGGACGACAACACCCTGGAGGCGCGCTACGCGCACGCGATCGCCTACTACCGCACGGCGGACATGGACCGGGCCCTGCCGCTGGTCGACGGCCTGATCGACGAACATCCCGACGACCCCTACTTCCACGAGCTCAAGGGCCAGATGCTGTTCGAGCAGGGGCGCCTGCAGGAGAGCCTGCCGCACCTGGAGACCGCCGCCAAGCTGCTGCCCGATTCGCCGCACATCCTGCTGCTGCTGTCCCAAGTGCTGATCGAGACGAACGATCCCGAGAGCGACAAGCAAGCCCTGGCGCATCTCGAGCGCGTGCTGCAGGCCGAGCCCGGCAACGGCTTCGCCTGGCGCCTCGCGGCGACCGCCTACGGCCGCCAGGGCGACAAGGGCATGCTGTCGCTGGCCATGGCCGAGGCGGCGCTCGCCGGCGGGCGCTTCTCGGAGGCCAAGGCCCATTCCCAGCGCGCCCTCGATATCCTGCCGACGGGCTCGCCCAACTGGTTGCGGGCGGACGACGTGTTCAACGCCTCGGAGCGCGAAGCGGAAAAGAAAGACGGATAGCCGGGCCACCGCCGGCGCGGGGTCCCGGTCCCATCGCAAGAGGGTTACCGAGGCTTAAGACTTCCACGGTAAACCAGATGGAACGCAGGAGAGATCGGGCCGGCTCGAAAGCCCGCCGAGAGAGGATTGGCACGATGAGGTTGGGACGCACACGCGGTTTCATGTGGGTATCGGTGCTGCTGGCCGGGCTGCTCGCCGCGCCGGCCGTCGCTCAGCAGGACACGGCCGCCGATGCCTTCACGCCGGCCCAGGAGGACGCGATCCGCGAGCTGGTTCGCGACTACCTCCTGACCAACCCCGAGGTCCTCATGGAGGCGGCGCAGGCCTATCGCCAGCGCCAGCAGGAACTGGCGCGCCAACAGGCGAGCGAGATGCTGGCGAGCCGGCGCATGGAATTGGAGCAGGACCCCGACGCGCCGGTCCTCGGCAACCCGGACGGCGACGTGGTCGTGGTCGAATTCTTCGACTACCGCTGCCCCTACTGCGTCCGCGTGGCCGAGCCCTTGCGCGAGGCGGTGGCGGACGACGGCAACATTCGCCTGGTGATGAAGGAGTTTCCGATTCTCGGCCCCGACTCCGTCGTCGCCGCGCGCATGGCCCTGGCGTCGGTCAAGCAGGACAAGTACGAGGAGCTGCATTTCGCGCTGATGTCGGTCTCGGGCAAGCTGACCGAGGCGGCGGCCTTCAAGATCGCCGAGAAGGTCGGCCTGGACATGGACCAGCTGCGCAGCGACATGGAAGACCCCGAAATCGAGGACATGCTGCAGCGCAACCTGGCGCTCGCCCAGGCCCTGCAGATCAACGGCACGCCGGCCTTCGTCATCGGCGACGAGATCGTGCGCGGCGCGATCGACATGCAGACCCTGCGCCAGATTGTCGAGCAGACCCGCGCCAATTCCAGCTAGCCGCGCCGCCCGGCCGGAGCGCCGGCCGGCCTGGCATCCCCCCTCGGCCTGTGTTAACGCTTAGGCCTTCGCACCCTACCGGGAGTCGCGCTTGGCCCAGGCGCCCAAGGTCCTGATTCTCAACGGCCCGAACCTCAATCTGCTCGGCACCCGCGAGCCCGAGATCTACGGCGCGGCGACGCTCGACGACATCGAGGCCGAGTGCCGCGCCCGCGCCGCGCAGCGGGGCCTGGCGATCGCTTGGCGTCAATCCAACAGCGAAGGCGAGTTGGTCGACTGGATCCAGGAGGCGCGCGGCGAGTTCGACGCCCTGGTCCTCAACCCCGGCGCCTACACCCACACCTCGATCGCCATTCTCGACGCCCTGCTGGCCGTCGACCTGCCGGTGGTCGAGGTGCATCTGTCCAACATTCACCGGCGCGAGGACTTCCGCGCCCGGTCCTACGTCTCCAAGGCGGCGCTCGGCGTCATTGCCGGTTTCGGAAAGTCGGGTTATGTCATGGCCCTGGACGCGCTGGCGGAGCGCTTGATCGAGGTCGAAGAGGCATAATGGCCAAGCTTCAATGCGACGAAGGCCTGATCCGCAGGCTGTCCGAACTGTTGGAAGAGACGGGCCTGTCGGAGATCGAATACGAGGCCGAGGGCCAACGCGTCCGCGTCGCGCGCAACAACCAGGTGACGCTGGCGCCCGCCGGCGCGCCGATGGCGGGCGCCCCTTGCCGCCCCGACGCGGCCGAGCGCGCGGGCGAGCGCGAGGCGGTTCCCGCGAACGCGGTCACCGCCCCCATGGTCGGCACCGTTTATGTGGCGCCGGAGCCCGGCGCGCCGGCCTTCGTCAGCGTCGGCGACCAGGTCGAGCAGGGCCAGACCCTGGTGATCGTCGAGGCGATGAAGGTGATGAACCCGATCCCGAGCCCGCGCGCCGGAACCGTGAAGCGGATTCTGATTCAGGATGGCCAGCCGATCGAATTCGGCGAGCCGCTGATGGTGATTGAGTAGCCGGGGCCACACTCCGGTGTTCGAGAAGATCCTCATCGCCAACCGGGGTGAAATCGCCCTCCGCATCCATCGCGCCTGCCGCGAGATGGGCATCGAGACCGTGGCCGTGCACTCCACCGCCGACGCCGAGGCGATGCACGTGCGCCTGGCCGACGAAAGCGTCTGCATCGGTCCGCCGCCCAGCCGGGACAGCTATCTGAACGTCGCCGCCATCCTGTCGGCGGCCACCATCACCGGCGCCGACGCCATCCACCCCGGCGTCGGCTTCCTGGCCGAGAACGCCGACTTCGCCGCCATGGTCGCGGAGCACGGCTTCGTCTTCATCGGGCCCGAGCCGGCCCACATCGCCCTGATGGGCGACAAGGTCTCCGCCAAGGACGCGGCGCGCGAGCTGGGCCTGCCGGTGGTGCCGGGCTCCGCCGGCGCCATCGAGGACGAGAGCGAGGCCCGGCGGGTCGCCCAGGACATCGGCTATCCCGTGCTGATCAAGGCCGGGGCCGGCGGCGGCGGCCGCGGCATGAAGATCGCCCACGACCCGGAGCAGCTCGCGACGCAGATCAAAACGGCGCGCGCCGAGGCCAAGGCGGCGTTCGGCAGCGACCAGGTCTATCTCGAGAAGGTCCTCGCCCATCCCCGCCACATCGAGATCCAGGTGCTGGCCGACGGCAGGGGCAACGTGATCCACCTGGGCGAGCGCGACTGCTCGCTGCAGCGCCGCTTTCAGAAGCTGGTCGAGGAGGCCCCCTCGCCGGCGCTCAACGCCGACGAGCGCAGCAACGCCGGACGCCTGGTCGCCGAGGCGATCGACAAGCTGGGCTATCGCAGCGCCGGCACGGTGGAGTTCCTCTACGAGAACGGCGAGCTCTACTTCATCGAGATGAACACCCGCCTGCAGGTCGAGCATCCGATCTCCGAGGCGATCACCGGCGTCGATCTGGTGCGCGAGCAGATTCGCGTCGCCGCCGGGGTGTCGCTCGGGCTGCGCCAGCAGGACATCGACTTCACCGGCCACGCCATCGAGTGCCGCATCAACGCCGAGGACCCCTTCACCTTCGTGCCCTCGCCCGGCACGGTCAGCGACTACCACGCCCCCGGCGGGCTGGGCGTGCGGGTCGATTCCGGCCTCTACGCCGGCTACACCGTGCCGCCGCACTACGACAGCCTGATCGCCAAGCTGATCGTCCACGGCCAGACCCGCAACGAGTGCCTGATGCGCCTGCGCCGGGCGCTGGAGGAGTTCGTCATCGACGGCATCGCCACCACGATCCCGCTGCACCAGAAGCTGATCGGCGAGAACGATTTCATCAACGGCGAGTACGATATAAACTGGCTCGAAGGATTCCTTGCACGCGATTCGACCTAAGGGGGGCCGAGGGCGAGCATGCAGCTATCGCCGGAACTTCTGCTCAGGGCCTACGCCGTCGGCATCTTTCCGATGGCCGAAAGCCGCAATGCGCAGGAGGTCCACTGGATCGACCCGGACCGCCGCGGCATCCTGCCGCTCGACGGCTTTCACGTGCCAAGGCGCCTCAAGCGCCGGCTCCGGCGCGGCGATTTCGAGCTGCGCTGCAACACCGCCTTCGGCCAGGTGATCCGCGCCTGCGCCCTGCCCTCGCAGGGCCGCCGGGAGACCTGGATCAACCCGACCATCGAGCGCCTCTACGTCGGCCTGCACGAGATGGGCTTCGCCCATTCGATCGAGGCCTGGCGCGACGATCGCCTGGCCGGCGGGCTCTACGGCGTCGCCCTCGGCGCGGCCTTCTTCGGCGAGAGCATGTTCCATAGGGAGACCGACGCCAGCAAGGTGGCGCTGACCTATCTGGTGGCCTGCCTGAGGAAAAGCGAGTTCCAGCTGCTCGATACCCAGTTCGAGACGCCGCATCTGCGCCAGTTCGGCGTGGTGGAGATCCGCCGCGAGGATTATCGCCATCGCCTCGCCAAGGCGGTGCGCACGCCGGCCCAGCTCGACTGCCGGCTGAGCCCCGACGAGCTGCAGGCCTTCCTCGACGGCATCCGCTGACGCCCTGTCCGCCAGCCCCGGCGCGGCGCGCGGCGGCCGGACCGAGGGACGCTCGCCGGCGCC
>JAWWCG010000127.1:0-8259 GCA_033720555.1 Kiloniellales bacterium
CATTCCGGCCTGGCAGTGCGGGCGCGTAGCTCAGTGGTAGAGCACCTGACTTTTAATCAGGGTGTCGAAGGTTCGATCCCTTCCGCGCCTACCATCGGACCGAAGTCCTAGCCCGCCGCTGTCCGAGCTTCGTCCGAGCGGTTTCGCTCGGACAGTCCACGTCCGGGCCCTTTTGCGCCGTCAATACGAGCCGGATGCGCCGCCGCCGCCGCCGCGCCCGCCCGCGAAAACGATCTCCGGGGAAAAGCCTGCAGGATGGCGAAGACGGTCGGATCCGGGCGGGGCCCGAGCCCTGGCCGAAGACCCGGCGCGGCGGGCCGTTTCGCCGGCGCGCGGATCATCGCGCGAACGTGATCGCGGATGTGAGAAAAGTCACAACGCCCGGCCGGCGGCGACACTAGGCTCTCTCTCGGAGCCCGCTCTTGCCTTACGGCGGCGCCTCCTCGATATCTCGGTTGTCAGCGCAGCGCCTCGAACTCGCGACCACGGTTCGGGGCGCTCCTTTTTTTCGCGTGGGCTCACGGCGCCGGCGCGCCGCCGAACAGCCAATAGACCGTGATCCCCAGGCTGCCCAACATCAGCCACAGGGTGGAGATCTGCAGCGCCGCGCTCAACACCCGGCCGGTCGGGCGCAGCCAGACGAGCGCTCCGGCGAAGAGAGCGATCAGCGCCGCGCCGGCCGCATAGAACGCGGTCACGCCGGTGATCGCCCCGGCGACGAAGCAGGCGATGGCCGGGGACAGCACGAAGGTCCCGAGCCACCCTCCGGCGCTGGCTTTGGCACTGGCTTTGGCGCTGGCTTTGGCGCTGGCTTTGGCGTCGCGATCCATGGGGCCATGAGAGCGCGCGCGTCGAAAAAAGGAAAGCCCCT
This sequence comes from Kiloniellales bacterium, assembly GCA_033720555.1. Taxonomy (GTDB): domain Bacteria; phylum Pseudomonadota; class Alphaproteobacteria; order Kiloniellales; family JAKSDN01; genus CALJXB01. Next base: position 872 of record JAWWCG010000127.1, read on the forward strand.
GGCCGTTGAGGGACGGGAGCGAGAGGGCGCACGAGAGGGCGCGCGAGAGGAAGGAAGGGCCCACGCCGGCGGGCGGGCCCCCGAGGTGAGGCAGGGCGAGTAGGACCAGGCGCGCGAGGGCGCCGCCCGGTCAGATTTCCGCCCCGGCCGGCCGGCAGCGTTCGCCGTCGCAGTACTCCACCAGCCATCCGGCGTCGGAAATGCCGCGAACCGCCACGAAGCGGATATAGGGGAAGGTCTTCTGCCAGAACTCGCAGATCTTCGGCTCGAAGTAGCTTCGGATGGTCGACTCGTGGCAGCGGCCGGAGGCGACGCAATCCAAGGCGAGGCGGAAGTGCTGCGCCAGCACGAGGATGTCGGCGGCGGCTTCCGCGTTGAGCCGGTCGACGAAGATCCGCCGCCAGCGTTCGCTGGCCTCGTGGCAGGCCTCGGACCACGCGGTCTTGTCGGCCGCGCAGTCCTGGGGCACGCCCACTTCTTCGGACTCCTCGAAGGCCTGCATGACCGCCAGGCCCACCTTCACCTGATGGTCGGCCACCTCCTGCTCGTAGCGCTTGATCTGCTGCTCGGCTTCCGCCAGCTCGCTCTCGTCATTCGGCAGGTAGGTCGTGAGCTCCGCGATTCCCGCGATCGCGCCGGCGACGATGGTGACGCATCCCGCAACGCCGAGGATGCGTTTCACCAGGGGCTGCGTCGCAACCCGCTCGATATCCGCAGACATGGCGTCAGGGACAGTAGACCGGGTTGACGGTGCAGGGGTTGGTCGTGTCCTGGGCACTGCCGGTGCTCATGGGTATGGCGCTGACAAGGAGGCCCAGGAGAATGGAAACCAGGATAACGTTTCGCATTGTCTCCTCCCATAGCAACACTCCACGCAAGACTGAGCGTGCGGCGGCCCCGGCGCCCTGTCTGTGAGTTTTGCCACACGAGGATCGCGCGGGCCGACCCGCGCCATGGGACGGCGCCGTGCGGGACAGAGGCCGCGGCGACTTGGCCGAGGCCGTCGCCGTGGCTGTCGGCCTCGGCGCGCTGCTTGGCGGTCGTCAGCCCGGAATCAGGCCGGAATCAGCCCGGAATCAGGCCACAGGCGATGCGCGCGCCACCGCCGCCGAGCGGCTTCGGATCGTCGCGGAAGTTATCGCTGCCGGCGTGGATCACGATCGCGAGCCCGCGGATGTCGGCGAGCGTCAGGCGCGGCGCCACCAAGGTATGCGTGACCGGCCGCGCGCCGTCCTCGTCGACGTTGACGTAGAGCACCGGAAGATCGCCCAGGTGGCCGCTGCCGCTGGGGCCCTCGTGCTTGCCGGTGCCTTGCGGGTCGTAGTGGCTGCCGGCCGCCAGGCCGGGCACCATCTCGCCGTCCTTCTCGGCCGGGTCGCAACTGCCGTTCTCGTGGACGTGCAGGCCATGGCCGCCGGGCGGCAGGTCGGCGCTCAGGTCGAACTTGAGCCCGAGAAAGCCGTTGTCGGTATCGAACGCGGTGATGGTTCCCAAACGGCTTCCCATGCCGTCCTTGGTCAGCTTGAACATCTCGATCTCGACCCGCTCCTGGGCCGAAGCCGCGCCGGCGAACAAGAGCGCCGCACACAAGGCGGCACCGGAAATGAGAGCTCTACCCATGACGTGCCTCCCGTCTGTCCGACCATCGGATGAGGTCGGTCCGCTGGCCCCCGCGGCCGCGGTCCTCGTTGGCACGATGAGCATGACTCCGGGACCTTTCACCGTCAATCGCGACCCGCGCGGCGCGGGTTCGCCCGGCAGGCCGCTATTCGCCGCCGCCCCGGCCGCGCCATGGATGCCGGGGCCGACCTCCGCTATGCTCGTCCCCGAGGGGAGGACGCCATGGGACCCCGATGCGCCGCGGCCTTCGCTTTGGCCGCGTGCCTCGCCGCCTGGTCCGCCTGGTCCGCCGGCGCCGCCGCGGACGGGCCAAAGCCGGTGGCGCTCGAACTGGTGCTCGCCGTCGACGCCTCGCTCAGCGTCGACGACCGCGAGTTCGCCTTGCAGATGCAGGGCATCGCCTCGGCCTTTCGCACGCCCGACATCGTCGCCCTGATCGGAGAGGGCGACGGCGTGGCCGTCACGCTGATCCAGTGGAGCGACGAGGTCGATCCGCGCTTTACGATTCCCTGGCACCACCTGACGGAGCCGGCCTCGGTTCACGCCTTCGCCGAGCGGGTCGAGCGCGCCGCGCGCGCCCCGGACCGCAGCTTCACCGCCATGGGCCGGGCGATCGACGTCGCGATCGGGATGATCGTCGGCAACGACCTGGCCGGGCGGGAGCTGAAGATCGATGTCTCCGCTGACGGCCTGAACAACATCGGCCCGCCGCCGACCGAGGTCCGGGGCCGCGCCCAGGCGCTGAACATCGCGATCAACGGCCTGCCGATCCTGACCGACCACCGCGACCTCGACGCCTATTTCCGCGAGCAGGTGGTGGCCGGTCCCGGCGCCTTCGTGGAGATCGCCGACGACTACGAGGATTTCGCCCGCGTGTTCCTGCGCAAACTGCGGCGCGAGCTGAGCCCCTATGTGAGCGACAAGGGCGCCGAGGGCACAGAGGGCACGAAAGGCACAATGGCGGCTGGGCGCGATCCGCGCCGCCGCGCGGCGCGCATCGACTAGCCGGCCAGCCCGGGCAACATGCCCCGCAATCCCTCGGCCAGCATGCCCATGGCGATCGCCGCCAGGACCATGCCCATGACCCGGGTGACGACGCCCATGCCCGATTCGCCGAGGCGTCTGGAGATCGGCTCGGCGAAGCTGAACAGCAGGCCGACCAAGGCGGACAGGGCGACCACCACCACCGAGATCTCGACCTTGCTCAGGAGAGTCGCGTGCTGTTCCGCCGCCACCAGGACGGCCGCCATGGTGCCGGGGCCGGCGACGACCGGGATCGCCAGCGGCACCACCCCGACCGAGGCGCGCGGCTTGCCGTCCTCCAGCTCGCCCGGCGACTGCTTGTGGCCGGACCTGTTCCACAACATGTGAAGGCCGATCATCAGCACGATGATGCCGCCGGCCGCGCGCAGCGAGTCCAGACTGATGCCGAAGAACTGGAGCAGGAGCGAGCCGCTCCAGACGACGATCAGCAGCGTGATCACGACGGCCCCGGCGCAGGTCCACGCGATGCGCCGGGCCTCGGCGTCCGATCGGTCGGTGGTCAGGCCCACGAAGACCCCGAGATTGCCGATCGGGTTCATCATGGAGAAGAGGGTCGCTATGAAACTCGTCAACGCGGCTTCGGGCAGCATGGCTCGGTCTCCCTTGCAACGAGCCTGGGCGCGCATGGCCGGACGACGGGCGTCGCGCAATTGCGGGCGTCACGCGTTCGCGGGGCGGAGAGATTCCTAGGCGCCGGACTCGCAGGCCCCGCAATCTTCAGGATCGCCGGCCCGGAGGCAAGGCCGACGCTATACGCTGGCGAACCGGGCTTATACGCAAACTAAGCCGTGTTGCTGATGCGGCCGGCCAAGTCGATGTGCTAGCGTGACGACAAGATTGCAGAGTGGATCTGCGCCATGTCGGTTCTTGTTCGTGACTGGAAGCGTTGCGTAGTCCGGCTTCGATTTGATGCGACGCGCGTTCGCGATCGCGCATCCGACCCGAGACCTTGAGTCTTCGCGGGCCTTGCTTCGAACGATGACGATCGAGTGACTCGATCGAGAAAAGCCGAGACGCGCCGATAGGGAGGCGTCCCGTGAAACCGAATTTCCGAATGTCCGTCGTGACGGCCTTGGTCGTCGTTCTCTCGCTTGCCGGGCCGCCGCACTCCCAGGCGCAGCGCCCCGATCAGCCGAGCCTCGCCGGCGACCCGGCGCCGGATCTGGAACGCCTTCGCGTGCTGGCCGGCGACGGCGATGCCGAGGCCCAGTTCCGATTAGGCGAAGCCTACGAGAGGGGGAAGCTCGTCGAACGGGATCTCGCGAAGGCGGCCCAAGCCTATCGTCAAGCCGCCGAGCAGGGCCATCCCGGGGCCCAATACGCGCTCGCGCACCTCTATCACATGGGCAACGGCGTCGCGCAGGACATGTCCGCCGCCATGGCCTGGTACCGCGCGGCCGCGCGGCAAGGCCACGAGGCCGCCCAGCTCGCCCTGGGCGATCAGTATCGCATCGGCCTCATCGTGCCGCGCGATCTGGAAGGCTCCACCAAGTGGTACCGGCGCGCGGCGGAGCAGGGCAATATCTTCGCTCAGTACGAACTCGCCAACGCCTATCGCTACGGCCACGGTGTCGCGCCCGATGCCACCGAGGCGGCCGGATGGTACCGGCGCTCCGCCGAGGGCGGCAATCCCGCCGCCCACCTGGCGCTCGCCGAACTGCTCGGCGGCGAGGCCGGGACGGAGCGCGGCGCCGCGCCGCCGGCCGACCCCCTGGCGTTGGCCGTGTCGCGGTCCTTCGCCGCCCGACAGAAGGTCTCGGCTTTACTGTCTCGCGCGGAGCGCCAAATCGAGAGCCTGGCCCTGACCACGCCCGCCGGCGCCAACGCCTACGAAACCTATCAGGAGGTCCTCGCGATCGATCGCGACAACCCGGCCGCCCTGGCCGGGATCGAGGAGATCGGCGTCGCCTATGCCGAACTGGCCGGCCTCGCGGCGGCCAAGGGCGATCTCGAGAGTTCCCGCAAGTACGCCGCCAAGGCCTCGGTGCTCGCGCCCGAGCATCCGACGGTTCTGTCGATGTCGTTGCCCGAGCCGGCGGCCGAGGTGCCGCCCGAGGTAGCTCCCGAGGTAGCGCCGGAGGCGCCGCCGCTGACGGTGGAGACGCTGGAGGAGATCAAGACGCCGCGACGCACGGTGGAGAATGCCGAGGCGGGCGAGGCGAAGATTCAAATGGCGATCGCGACGCCCGCCAAGGAAAGCTTGGAGGATTTGATCGAGGACCCCGACGATCTCCTGTTCAATCCCGCCGAGTATCAGGACCGTCCGGTGGCCGTGGTCGGGCGGATGATCAGCGTGTTCTGGAACTACCGACTGATTGCCGAAGACGGGCAGAACAACATGGTGGTCGACGTCGACGGGCTTAGCCCGGCGGAGCGCGACAAGTTGACCGCGGCCTTCGATGAGGTCGGCGCGCTCGCGCCGGTCCGCGCCCGTATCAAGGGCACGATCGAGCGCCAGGGTTTCGGCACATTCGAACTGGCGGCGAAGGAAGTGACGCTGGCCGGATTCGCGCCGCGCGGCGGCGACACCGGACGCCCGGTGCGGCAGCGCAGCCGCGACGCCGTGGGGCCGGTGGCGGTCTCGGTCGACAGCGACCGGGCTTTCGGCCAGCAGGACCGCGACGCGCGGCGAACCCGCTCCGGCGATCGCGACGGAGGCAACGATCGCGGCGGCGGTAACGATGGCGGCGGCGGCAGTGCCGGCGGCGGCGGAGGATCCGGCGGCGGCTCCGGCGGTGATGGCGGCTCCGGGTCCGGCGGCGGATCGGACTCCGGCGGCGGCAACGCCAATGGCGGCAACGGCAGGGGCGGGGGCGACCGCGACGGCGGCGGCAGAGCCGGCGTTGGCGGCAACAGCGGCGGCGGCGATCGCGGCGGCGCCGGCGGTGGTGCCGGAAATGGCGGCAACGGCGGCAACGGTGGCAAGGGCGGCGACAGGGGCTAGAGCGATCGCCACGGCCTGCTGATGCCTGCCGCGGGCGCGTCGCTTAAATCCTGCGATGAAGACAGTCTCCGGCACGCCTTCGCTGGCGCCTTGCAGCGCGGCGCCGACGGCGGGCGTCCGTGTGCCCGCCCCTGCGCGCCCCTGCGCGGCGTCAGCGCTTGTGGCCGGTGTGCAGCTTCTTCTCCAGATAGAGCGAATAGCGCGACATGCTGAAGCAGCAGACGAAGAAGAAGAGGGCGATGAAGACGTAGACCTCGGCCGCCAGCCCGCCCCACTTGATGTCGGCCAGCGACGCGCGCCCGATGCCGAGCGGATCGAGCAGCCCGATGATCAGCACCAGGGTGGTGTCCTTGTAGAGGTTGATGAAGATGCCGACGATGCCGGGGATCGAGATCTTCAGCGCCTGGGGCAGGATGACGAGCCGCATCGCGCTCCAGTACTTCAGGCCGAGGGAATCGGCCGCCTCAAACTGGCCCTTGGGAATCGCCTGCAGGCCGCCGCGGATCACCTCGGCGATGAAGGCCGAGGCGAACAGCGTCACCATGATCAACACCCGCAGCAGCAGGTCGAACTGGGTGCCCGGCGGCAGGAAGTAGTTGAGCATGGTCGAGGCGACGAACAGCAGGGTGATCAGCGGCACGCCGCGAATCGATTCGATGAAGCAGATGCACAGCAGCTTGACGATCGGCAGGTCGGAATAGCGGCCCAGCGCCAGAAGGATGCCCAGCGGCAGCGAGAAGGCGATGCCGGTGACGCCGATGATGAGCGTCAGCATGATGCCGCCGAACTGGTCGGTGGTGACGGTCTTCAGGACGGTGCCGTCGCCGACCAGGAGCCAGGCGGCGATGAAGGGGAAGGCGAGCGCGTACCACAGGCCGTACTTGCGATGGGGGGCCTTGTCGAACAGCACGTAGAACAGCGCCGCGCACAACAGCACGAAGGTCAGATCGACCCGCCAACGCTCGGGCGCCGGGTAGAAGCCGTAGACGAAGAGGGGAAAGCGCTCCTGGATGAAGGCCCAGCAGGCGCCGCTGGCGACCGCCTCGCAGTCCTTGCGGGACGCGCCGGTGAAGGCGGCGTCGAACAGCGCCCAGTCGAGGAACGGCGGCACGGTCATCACCAGGAAACCGACGGCGAGGATGGTCAAGGCGACGTTGAGCGGCGAGGACAGCAGGTTCTTCTGCACCCAGAAGACCGGCCCCATGGTGCGCACCGGCGAGGGCAGGTCGGGATGGCTGCCCGGCGCGTAGATCCCGTCGGACGGGGCGGTGCCGGTGGCGTCGATCATGGCCGCGCGCGCCTCACCGCTCCACCAGCTTGATGCGCTGGTTGTACCAGTTCATGAAAGCGGAGATGGCGAGCGACAAGGCGAGGTAGGTGAGGAGCACGATGATCATGGTCTCCATCTCCTTGCCCGTCTGCATAAGCGAGATGCCGCCGATGGTCGCCACCAGGTCCATGTAGCCGATGGCGATCGCCAGCGACGAATTCTTGGTCAGGTTCATGTACTGGCTGGCCAGCGGCGGCACGATGACCCGCAGCGCCTGGGGGATGATGATCAGCGACAGCGTGCGGTTGGGCCTGAGGCCGAGCGCGTAGGCGGCCTCGGTCTGGCCGTAGCTGACCGAGAGGATGCCCGCGCGCACGATCTCGGCGATGAACGAGCCGTGGTAGTAGGAGAGCGCCAGCCACAGCGCCAGGAACTCCGGCCGCAGCACCATGCCGCCCTGGTAGTTGAAGCCCTTGAGCTCCGGGAACTGCCAGGTCATCGGCCGGCCGG
>JAWWCG010000128.1:0-8239 GCA_033720555.1 Kiloniellales bacterium
CGACCAGATTGAACCACGCTGACGGTGCGATTTTGACCGGACGTTAGGAGCGAGGACGATGGACATGCCGACGCATATTCCCAGGGGATTTTCGCGACGAGCGACGCGACGTCCGGCCAAAAGCGCCCGTCCCCTAGGGGTTGGCACAAACCAATTTGGTGACTGGCGCTCCGCGTCGTTGCGGGGCTCGCCCGATGTCCCCGCATGGCGCTTCGCCCCGCGCCTAGCGGGCCCATCCAGCCCAGAACCAACAGCGTTGACTCAATCTGGTCGGATACTGCTCTAAGGGACGGAACGCCCGGGCGCGTGGAAGTGGACGCCGCGCCGGCGCGGGGATCGGACGTCGAGAGGATCGAAGGATGGACAGGGTCAGCTTCACCAGCATGGACCAGGGCACGGCCGAGGACTACGCCCTGCTCGAGCGTCTCGAGAGCGCCTACAAGCAGGCGCACCACGTGGACGATGTGCTCGCCCTGCTGCGCTCGCTGGCCGGCCCGAAGCTCGGCTACCAGATCGACCGCTACCAGCATTGCCTGCAGAGCGCGACGCGCGCCCTGCGCGACGAGGCCGAGGAGGAGATGGTGGTGGCGGCGCTGCTGCACGACATCGGCGACCTCTACGCCCCCGACAACCACAGCGCCCTCGCCGCCGCGGTGCTCGAGCCCTACGTCAGCGAGCGAACCCACTGGGTGGTGAAGCACCACGGCCTGTTCCAGGGCTACTATTACTTCCATCACCTGGGACAGGACCGCGACGCGCGCGAGCGCTACCGCGGCCATCCCCATTTCGAGGCTTGCGCGGCGTTCTGCGAGCGCTGGGACCAGAGCGCCTTCGACCCCGACTACGACACCCTGCCGCTCGAGACCTTCGAGCCCATGGTGCGCCGGGTCTTCGCCCGCACGCCGCGTTTCGCCGACTGACGCCGCAACCGCTCGTGGCCAAAAGCGGGGTCGCGAGGCTATTGCGCCGCGACGGAAGCCACGCGCGCCTCGCGGCCGGCCGGGACGCTGCGCTCCTTGCGCGGCGTGCGGCCGAAGAAGTCGCGGTAGCACTTGGAGAAGTGGGAGGCCGAGACGAAGCCGCAGGCCAGCGCCACGTCGATCACCGACATATTGGTCTGGACCAGCAGCAGGCGCGCCTTGTTGAGCCGGAGCTCCAGATAGTAGCGGGCCGGCGAGCGGTTCAGGTACTTGCGGAACAGCCGCTCGAGCTGGCGGGTCGACAGGCCGGCGCGCGCCGCAAGCTGGGCCCGGGTCATGGGCTCCTCGAGATTCTGCTCCATCTCCTCGATCACCGACAGCAGCTTGGGATGGCGCACGCCGAGGCGCGCCGGCAGGGACATGCGCTGGTGGTCGTGCTCGTCGCGGATGCGTTCGTGCATCAACTGGTCCGCCACGGCGGCCGCCAAGTCGTGGCCGTGCTGCCGCGAGATCACGTTCAGCATCATGTCGATCGCCGCGGTGCCGCCGGAGCAGGTGAAGCGCTGGCGGTCGATCTCGAACAGCTCGGCGGTCACTTCGACTTCGGGAAAGTCCTCGTGGAAGCCGGCCAGGTTCTCCCAGTGAATGGTGCAGCGATGGCCGTCCAACAGGCCGGCGCGGGCCAGGACATAGCTGCCGGTGCACATGGCGCCGATGTCGATGCCGCGGCGCGCCGCCCGGCGCAGCCAGGACACGATTTGGCGGTCGTCGACGCCCTGGACGTCGAGCCCGCCGCACACCACGGCGCAGTCGATGTCGTTCGCCGAACAGAGGTCGCCGTCGGCCTCCACCGCCAGCCCGCTGGACGAGCGCACCGGCCGGCCGTCGGCCGAGAGGAACCGCCAGCGGTAGAGCTCGCTGCCGCTCATGCGGTTGGCGAGGCGCATGGCCTCGACCATCGAGGTAAAGGAGATGAGCGAGAATCGGGGGACCAGGACCAAGCCGATCCGCTGCGGGAGCTGGCGCGGTGGGTGTCCGAACATGAGACGCCTCGGCTTGACCTCTTCGGCGACGGCTCTTTCCGGCCGCCTGCCGATAAACTCTCGCATAAAGCGGCGATGTCGCGAAGAGAAAGTTTTATGCCGTCTACGCGCTAGCCCGCGGGGCGCCCTTCGGGTTGCTGAGGGCGCGGCGCACGCGCGCCCAGGCGCAGTCTTGTTCGCACCGAGCCGCTGTTCTAGGGTCAGTCATGGGGGAGGTAAAGGGGGGTCGATGAGCGCGCGTTATTCCATCTTCAGCCTGGTGCGCAACGCCCTGTCGTACCACGAGGACTGGCCGGAAGCCTGGCGCTCGCCGGAGCCCAAGGCGTCCTACGACGTGGTGATCGTCGGCGGCGGCGGCCACGGCCTCGCCACCGCCTACTATCTCGCCAAGGAGCACAAGATCACCAACGTGGCGGTGGTCGAGCGCGGCTGGCTGGGCGGCGGCAACACCGGGCGCAACACCACGGTGGTGCGCTCGAACTATCTCTGGGACGAGAGCGCCGCGCTCTACGAGCACGCCCTCAAGCTGTGGGAGGGCATGAGCCAGGAGCTGAACTACAACGTCATGTTCAGCCAGCGCGGGGTCTTGAACCTGGCGCACAACCAGCACGACCTGCGCGAGCTGTCGCGGCGGATCAACGCCAACCGTCTCAACGGCATCGATTCCGAGCTCCTGGACGCCCAGCAGGTGAAGGAGTTCTGTCCGATCATCGACCTGCGGGCGGGCGGCCGCTACCCGGTCCTGGGCGCCTCGCTGCAACGCCGCGGCGGCACGGCGCGCCACGACGCGGTCGCCTGGGGCTACGCCCGCGCCGCCGACGCCCTCGGCGTCGACATCATCCAGGAATGCCCGGTCACCGGCTTCCGCATCACCAACGGCCGCATCCAGGCGGTCGAGACCGGCAAGGGCCCGATCGAGGCGAAGAAGGTGGCGCTCTGCGTCGCCGGCCACACCAGCGTGCTGGCCGAGCTGGCCGGCTTCCGCCTGCCGGTTCACAGCGTGCCGCTGCAGGCCCTGGTCTCGGAGCCGGTGAAGCCGGTGCTCGACTGCGTCGTCATGTCCAACGCGGTGCACGCCTACATCAGCCAGTCGGACAAGGGCGAGCTGGTGATCGGCGCCGGCACCGACAAGTTCATCGGCTACGGCCAGCGCGGCAGCCTGCCGGTCACCGAGGAGACGCTGGCCGCCGTCTGCGAGCTGTTCCCCATGTTCCGGCGCATGCGCATGATGCGCCAGTGGGGCGGCATCGTCGACACCTGCCCGGACGCCAGCCCGATCATCTCCAAGACGCCGGTCGAGGGCCTCTACGTCAACGGCGGCTGGGGCACCGGCGGCTTCAAGTCGACGCCGGGCTCCGGCTGGGTCTTCGCCCACACCATCGCCGAGGACCGGCCGCACCCGCTGAACGAGCCCTTCGACATGAACCGCTTCGTCACCGGCTACCTGATCGACGAGCACGGCGCCGCCGCCGTGGCGCATTAGGCCGCCCTTTAGGACCACTTGGCGACATGCTGCTGATCCCCTGCCCCTACTGCGGCGAACGCGACGAGACCGAGTTCTCCTACGGCGCCGAGGCCCATATCGTGCGCCCCGCGGACCCCGAGGCGCTGAGCGACGCCGAATGGGCCGACTACGTCTTCATGCGGCCCAACACCAAGGGCGTCCTGCTCGAGCGCTGGGTGCACAGCCACGGCTGCCGGCGCTGGTTCAACGTCGCCCGCGACACCGTCACCTACCGGATCCACGCGGTCTACAAGATCGGCGAGACGCCGCCGCGCGTGCCGAAGCCGGACTATGTCTGACGACGGGGGCCCGGCGATGACCCAGAGCTTCCGGCTGCCCAGCGGCGGCCTGATCGACCGGCAGCGCGCGCTGGGGTTCCGCTTCGACGGCCGCGACTATCGCGGCTTCGCCGGCGACACCCTGGCCTCGGCGCTGCTCGCCAACGGCGTCCACTTCGTCGGCCGCAGCTTCAAGTACCATCGCCCGCGCGGCATCTTCGCGGCCGGCTTCGAGGAGCCCAACGCCCTGGTGCAGCTCGGCGAGGACCCGCGCACCGACCCCAACCAGCTCGCCACCCTGGTTGAGCTGGTGGACGGCCTGCGGGCGCGCTCCCAGAACCATTGGCCGAGCCTCGAATACGACGTCGGCGCGCTCAACGGCCTGGCCTCGCGGATCTTCCCCTCCGGCTTCTACTACAAGACCTTCATGTGGCCCGCGGCCATGTGGATGAAGTACGAGCACGTCATCCGCCAGGCCGCGGGCATGGGCCGCGCGCCGCGCGAGCGCGACCCCGACCGCTACGACAAGACCTACGCCCACTGCGACGTCCTGGTGGTCGGCGCCGGGCCGGCGGGCCTGTCGGCCGCCCTCGCCGCGGCGCGGGCCGGCGCCCGCGTCATCCTGGCGGAGCAGGACTGCCGCCTGGGCGGGGCGCTGCTCGGCCTGGCGGAGCCGATCGTCGACGGCGCGCCGGCGCTCGAGTGGGTCGCGGCGGCGGAAGCGGAGCTGCGCGCCCAGCCGGAGGCGCGGGTGCTCGAACGGACCACGGCCTACGGCTATTTCGACCACAACTTCGTGACGCTGATCGAGCGGGTCACCGACCACCTGGGCGAGCGGCCCGAGCACCTGCCGCGCCACCGGCTGTGGAAGGTGCGGGCCAAGCAGGTGGTGCTCGCGACCGGTTCGATCGAGCGGCCGCTGGTGTTCCGCGACAACGACCGCCCCGGCATCATGCTGGCCGGCGCCTGCGCCACCTACGTCAATCGCTACGCGGTGAAGCCCGGCAAGACCGCGGTGGTCTTCACCAACAACGACAGCGGCTACGGCGCGGCGCTGGACATGCAGTCGGCGGGGATCGAGATCGCCGCCGTCGTCGATCTGCGCCAGGAGGCGCTGGGTCCCCTGAGCGAGCTGGCCGAGGCCTCGGGCCTGCCGATCCTGAGCGACCACGCCATCGTCGCCACCGCAGGAGCGCGGCGGCTCAAGCAGGTGCGCGCCGCGCCGATGAACGCCTCCGGCAAGGAGGTGTTCGGCGGCGGCGAGCCGATCGACTGCGACCTGCTCGCCGTCGCCGGCGGCTGGAACCCGAGCCTGCATCTGCATTCCCAGGCCAAGGGGGAGATCGTCTGGCGCGACGAGCTGGCCTGCTTCGTGCCGGGCGAGGCCCGTCAGGCGGCGCGTTCGGCCGGCGCCTGCAACGGCACCTTCGGCCTCGCCGGCTGCCTCGCCGAGGGCGCCAGCGCCGGCAAGGAGGCCGCCGCCGCCGCGGGCTTCAAGACTAAGGGGCGCAAGAGCGCGGCGACCAAGGCCGACGATCACGGCTTCCTGCCGGCGCGCTGGCTGTGGGTGGTGCCGTCGGATCAGCCGCTGGGGCGCGGCGGCAAGCATTTTCACGAGCTGCAGAACGACGTCACCGCCGCCGATCTGCACCTCGCCCTGCGCGAGGGCTACCGCTCGATCGAGCACGTCAAGCGCTACACCACCACCGGCATGGGGACCGATCAGGGCAAGACCTCGAACGTGAACGCCATCGGCATCGTCGCCGAGGCCACCGGGCGCTCGCTGCCCGAGGTCGGCGCGACCACCTTCCGGCCGCCCTTCACGCCGGTCACCTTCGGCGCCTTCGCCGGCCGCGACGTGGACGAGCTGCTCGATCCGGTGCGCCGCACGCCGATGCACGGCTGGCACGAGCGCGCCGGCGCCCTGTTCGAGGACGTCGGCCAGTGGCGGCGCGCCTGGTACTACCCCAAGGCCGGCGAGAACCTCCACGCCGCGGTGGCGCGCGAGGCGGCGGCGGTGCGCCGCTCGCTCGGCATCATGGACGCCTCGACCCTGGGCAAGATCGACATCCAGGGCCGCGACGCCGCCGAGCTGCTGAACCGCATCTACACCAACGCCTGGAAGAAGCTGGAGGTCGGCCGCTGCCGCTACGGCCTCATGCTGGGCGAGGACGGCATGGTGATGGACGACGGCGTGACCGCGCGGCTCGGCGAGCACCGCTACCTCATGACCACCACCACCGGCAACGCCGCCGCGGTGCTGGGCCACCTGGAGGAATACCTCCAGACCGAGTGGCCGGAGCTCGACGCCTACTGCACGTCGGTGACCGAACAGTTCGCCACCATCTCGATCGCCGGCCCCAACGCCCGGCGCCTCCTGGCGGCGCTGAGCGACGACATCGAGCTGTCGGCCAACGCCTTCCCCCACATGGCGGTGCGCGAAGGCACCGTGGCCGGCGTCCCGGCGCGGGTCTTCCGGGTCTCGTTCACCGGCGAGTCGTCCTACGAGATCAACGTGCCGGCCTCCTACGGGCTCGCCGTCTGGCAGGCCATCATGGCGGCCGGCGAGACCTACGACATCACGCCCTACGGCACCGAGGCGATGCACGTGCTGCGCGCCGAGAAAGGCTTCATCATCGTCGGCCAGGAGACCGACGGCTCGGTGACCCCGATCGATCTCGGCATGGACTGGATCGTTTCCAAGACCAAGGACTTCGTCGGCAAGCGCTCGCTCGCCCGCAGCGACATGGCCAAGCCCGACCGCAAGCAGCTCGTCGGCCTCCTGACCGACGACCCCGAGATCGTGCTGCCGGAAGGCGCCCACCTGGTCGAGCGGGTCGAGCCGACGCCGCCGATGGCCATGCTGGGCCACGTCTCCTCGAGCTACCACAGCCCCAACGTCGGTCGCTCGATCGCCCTCGCCCTGGTCAAGGGCGGGCTCGCCAAGAAGGGCCAGAAGGTGACGGCGCCGCTGCTCGACGGCCGCAAGATCGCCTGCACCATCGTCGACCCGGTGTTCTTCGATCCCGAGGGGGAGCGGCTGCATGCCTGAGTCCTTCTTGCGCCGCTCGCCCTTGGCCCACCTGGGCCTCGCCGCGCGCGCCCACGAGCCCGCAGCAAAACCCGCAGCAACACCCTCAGCAAAACCCGAGCCGGGGGTGGCCATGGGCGAGCGGCCGTTCCGCGGCCTCGTCAACCTGCGCGGGCCCGCCGACGACCCGGGCTTTGCCGCGGCGGTCGAGGCCGCCCTGGGCGTCGGCCTGCCGCTCGAGCCCAACACCACCGTCCGGGCGGGCGAGGTCACCGTGTTCTGGCTCGGGCCGGACGAGTGGTGGGTGGTGACGCCCGGCGACGGCCCGGCGATGGCGGCGAAGCTGCGCGCCGCCCTGGGCGAGCAGAAGTCGGCGGTGAGCGACGTGAGCGAGAGCCGGACCTGCATCCATCTGCGCGGCGCCCGCGCCCGCGACGTGCTGGCCAAGGGCTGCCCGCTCGACCTGCACCCCCGGGCCTTCGCCGCCGGGCGCTGCGCCCAGAGCCTCTGCGCCAAGGCCATGGTCACGCTCCATCGCCTCGCCGATGGCGCCGGCGGACCCGAGGGAGAGGACAGCGAGCCGGCTTACGATCTCTATGTTCTCAATAGCTTCTCGGAATATCTTTGGCTTTGGCTTGAAGACGCGGCGCGGGAATACGGCCTCCGGGTCATCGCCGATTGAGCCGATCGAGCCGATTGAGCCGATCGAGCCGATCGAGCCGCGCCCGCCGGAGCTGACCGGACCATGGCGGACCCGCTCGCCACCGCGGTTCAACACCACCAGGGCGGCCGCGCGAAGCAGGCCGAGGCGCTCTACCGGCAAGTCCTGGCGGCCGAGCCCGACCATCCGGAAGCCCTGCAGCTTCTGGGCGTGCTGCTGCTGCAGGGCGGCGACGCCGCGGCGGCCGCCCCGCTGATCCGCCGCGCCGCCGAGATCGCGCCGGCGCGCGCCGACTACCACTTCAATCTGGCGCTGGCGCTGACCGCCCTGGGCGAGCGCGACGGCGCCATCGCCGCCTACCGCGCGGCCCTGGCGCGCCGTCCGGAGGACGCCGAGGCCTACGCCAACCTGGGCCGCCTGCTGCTGGCGGCCGGCCGGCCGGAGGACGCCGTCGCCTGCTTCGACCGGGCGCTTCGACACCATCCCGGCCACGGCGAGGCGCTGTTCGGCCGCGGCGCCGCCCACGCGGCCCTGGCGCGCCCGGCGGCCGCCGAGCGGGACTTCCGGGCGCTGCTGGCCGCCCAGCCGGATCACGCGGCCGCCGTCAACCGGCTGGGCACGGTGCTGATCCGCCAGGCCCGCCTGGACGAGGCGATCGAGGTCCTCGGCGCCGGCCACGCCCGCCATCCGGACAACGCCGACCTGCTCGCCAACCTGGCGAGCGCCTACGAGGCGCGCAACGACCTGGACGCCGCCGAGCGCGCCGCGGCGAAGGCCCGGGCGCTGCGCCCGGAGGCGGCCG
>JAWWCG010000129.1:0-8228 GCA_033720555.1 Kiloniellales bacterium
GAACCGCAAGGCGCCCGACAGCCTCGATGCCTACGATTGCGTGCTGCGCTACTACGACTACCAGATCACCATCAATCCCGAACGGCACGCCGAGGTGAAGGCCTGCCTGGAGAAGGCGGTCGCGCTCGAGCCGACCTACGCCGAGGCCTGGGCCGTCCTGGCCAACGTTTACATGCAGGAAAAGCGCTTCGGCATCGGCGATGGCCATCGGGCCGACGACGTCGTTGCCAAGGCGAGGACGGCGGTCGAGCGCGCCGTCGCCTTGGACCCGGCCGAGCCCACCGCCCACATCGTGCTGTCCAATCTGCTGTTTACCGAGGGCGATCTCGCAGGATTCCGGGAAGCCGGCGAAGCGGCCCTGCGCCTCAACCCCAACAACAGCGACCTGCTCGCCCACTTCGGCCTGCGTTTGGGGCTCACCGGCGATTGGGATCGAGGCCTCGCCCTGGCGAACAAGGCGATCAACCTGAACCCGGTTCATCCCCAATGGTACAATTTTCTGCAAGTGTTCTATCACTACGACAGTCGGGAGTATGACCGCGCCCTCGCGGAGCTGGACAAGATCCACATGCCGCAGTTCTTCTGGACCTATCTGCTGCGGGCGGCCGCCCTGGGGCAGTTGGACCGGCCGCAGGTCGCCAAGACAGCGGTGGCGAGCTTGTTGGCCCTCAGGCCGAGGTTCGAAGAGGAGGCCGCGAACCTCATAGGGATCTGGCAGCTTGCGGAGCCGCTCCGCCAGCACATTTTCGAAGGCCTGGAGAAGGCGGGCCTGGCGGTCACGAGCGCCCGATCCCAGCGACCCGGCGCGGCCGGCCGGCCGTCATAGCCTTTCTTAGCCGTCCCCGGCGCAGTATCTGCTCCACGCTCGGAAAGGCCGCGCGCGCCGCCGGCGGCACCGACTTCCACGCCGCCTTGTCGGGATCGCCCTTGAAGTAGTCGAACGGCAGCGCGCCCGGACCGCCCGGCGCGCCGACGACGATCCGGCCGACCATGCCGGCCAGCTCGTGCGGCGCGCAGAAATAGTCGTAGACGCCCTCGACCGTCAGGGTCGTCTCGAAGGCATCGCCCGGATCGACCAGGTAGCCGGAGTCCCATGGCGCCGCCGCCTCCGGAATGCGCAGGGCGTGCCGGTCGTTGTCGGGATGATAGGCGGTGGCGGTATGAACGTCCGAGTCGATGACCCAGCGAATCGTCGCGCCCGGGCGAACCAACACGCCGATCGGGTCGAAGCGGACGTGCGCGCCGCCGTCGACGCTGCGCATGCGGATCGTCACGACCTCTGACGCGTCCGCCCGCGGCGCCAATCGAGCGGCTGCGAAACCGGCGAGCAGGCGCCCGCCGGTCCGCAACACGGCGCGCCGCGCCAGCTTGTCACTGAAGCTTGGCATCGCCTTCGGCGACATGCCAGAGGACCACGTGATAGTGGGGCTCCTCGACGCCCGGATGGCCGGCGTTATAGTACATGTCGACATCGACGACCTTGGCCGCGCCGACTTCGAGGTCGTCGAACTTCTTCTGCGACTCGATGTCCTTGGTCGGGATCATGTAGATCGTGCTGACGAGCACGCCGTCGCGATCGTAGGCGAGGAACGGCCCGGCCGGCAGCGTCGCCGGCTGAACGAAGAGGGTTCCGAGCCCGGGAATGAAGTCGGGCAGCGCCACCAGCTC
The DNA here is from genome assembly GCA_033720555.1 of Kiloniellales bacterium. Lineage (GTDB taxonomy): Bacteria > Pseudomonadota > Alphaproteobacteria > Kiloniellales > JAKSDN01 > CALJXB01. The sequence continues at coordinate 1,669 of JAWWCG010000129.1, forward strand.
GCTCACCTGCTGGTAGTCGCCCCCCGGCGGCGACTTGGTCACGTCGTCCGCCGCGGCGATCCCCGCCGTCGCCACGATGGCGAAGGCGGCACTCAAGATTGGTCTCAGCATCACGTCCTCCTTTCCGGACATTGGCTTACGGTTATTTCTGCGAGATCTGTCGGTTCGCCGGCCGCGGCCGCGCGCCGGCGCTCCTCGGGTCATTCGAGAAGGGGGCCCAAGCGCCGCATAACCTCCGCCACGATGCGATCGCAGCGCGCCCCGGCGAAATCGAAGGCCGTGGGGGCGACCGCCCCGATGCGCGCGCCGATCGTGCCTTGCAACATGCGGCGGGCGCGATAGAACCGCGTCTTCACCGTTTGCGGCTTGATCGCCAGGAGGGCGGCGGTCTCGGCCACACTCAGCTCCTCGACGGCGCGGAGCACGAACACGACCCGGAAGTCGTCCGGCAAGGCGTCGATCGCCTCCTCGAGGACCCGCCGGAGCTCGCCATTCGCGGCCAGGCGTTCCGGACTTGGCTTGGAATCGGTCATGGCCGCCTCGATCCCTCGATCCGCGCTTCGCCCGTCGGCCCGCTGGTAAGCGTCCAGCGGTATGACGCGGCTCCTCTGGCGCAGCCTGCCCAGGGCCTCGTTCACCGCGATCCGGCCCAGCCACGACGAAAAGCCCGTCGGGCCGATGAAGTCGCCGAGCTTGGCATAGGCCCGCACGTAGGTTTCCTGGACCACGTCCTCGGCCTCGCAATCGTTGCGCAGCATGCTCCGCACCAGGCGATAGAGGCGCCGGTTGTAGCGCCGCATCACCAGCTCGAACGCGATCGGGTCGCCGGCGCGCACGCGGCGGACAAGGTCCCGGTCCGGAACCGAGGAGTCCGCCGCGGCGCCCGGGTCGGGCGCTGGCGTCGCGTGTGTCTGGAACCTGGTCATGCTCTTTAGATGGGGAAGGCCGCGAAAGGTTCCCGCAATTCGTGCCCGCGGCACTTATTCCCGGACCGACCCGCCGCCGGGCCGGGCGAACGGAGCTAGGGCGAGGTCGTGTCGGGATCGCTCGCCTCGACCAGCGTCCCGTCCGGCTCCACCACCACGCGCCAGGCCCGGGCTCGATAGCGAAAGGTGAGCCGCGTGCGTCCCTCGTCCTCCGCGACGCCGGTCTCCACCACGCCGTAGACGATGCCCCGCCGCATCTCGTCGATGAGCTGCCGCGGCGAGAGGCCGAGCTTGGGCGCCAGGTAGCCGGCATCGATCTCGACATCGCCATCGCGAAGCGAAATCTCAAGGGAAGTTGGCTCGCCCATCGATCAAACCCGCTTCAGTCGACTCCCGTTCGCTCGGCGCGCGGCACCGACGGCCTCGGCTTCTGGATGGCTGGTGCTAGCTCAAGGCGCTGCACCGCTCGATATTGCGCTCGTGCACCGCCAGCATGTCCGACAGGTCGCCGTGGAGGTCCGAGTCTTGGATCCTGGGCAAGGCCTCGCGCAGCTCGCGCACGACCCATCCCTGGCCGCGGTCGAGCAGGTCTAGCCGCCCATCGAGACCGTCCGTGGCCATGAGCTTTTGATAGAACGTGCCGGTCGCCTGGCTCGCCTCGCCGCCGAGCCGGCCGATGTGCGAGGCGAGCATGGCGCAAAACCGCCCCTCGTCCTTGGCGACATCGCGCAGAGCGGCGTTGATTCGCGGGTCGCCGACCGACTTGCTCATCTCGGTGAGCCCGCGCGCCCCGGCGCGTTCCGCCTCGAGCAGCCGATTGAGCAGCGCGACAAGCTCGTCGCGGTTGAGGTAGCCGAGATAACTCGGGTCCAGCTCGTGCATGTAGCACGGCGGCGAGGCATAGCCCGAGCGGGCGTTCGGATCCTCCTCCGCCGCGTCGATCGCCGCGCCGCGCCGCCTGAACCAGGTGAAGCCGGCCTCGGTGACGATTGCGTCGAGCGGTATGTCGTGCGGCTGCGGATGGATCGTCGCCAGGCGTCCGAGCTCGTAGCCGACGCCAATCGTCAGCGGCCGCGGGTTCATCGCCGCCAGCGTCCGGTCGTAGTAGCCGCCGCCGTAGCCGAGCCGGTATCCCTCGCCGTCGAACCCCACCAGCGGCGCGAGCAACGCCGTCGGCGCGACCGGGGTGCGGACCTCGGGAATCGGAATGTTCCACACGCCCCGGCTCAGTTTCATGCGCGGCCGCCAAGCCCAGAACTCGAGCGGCTGCTTCTTTTCGACGACCACCGGCAGGGCCGGCTCCGCGCCCGCCGCCTCCAGGTCGCGAACCAGGCCGCGCAGATCGATCTCGGCCTTGAACGGCCAGTAGAAGCCGATCCGCGCCGACCTCAGCTCGGGCACGTGCGCCTTGATCGCGGCGATCACGGCGGACCGCACATTCGGCCTTTCCTTCTGCGGCACGCGCATGCGCCGCGACAGCAGCTCGGCGCGCCGGGCGCGCCGCCATTGGCGAACCTCTTCCCAGGTCTCCATCAGCCCGCCTCCGCCTTGCCGCCTTGCAGGCGGTCGAGCCGACTCTCGGCCTCCATGACCATGTTGGAAATGACCTCCTCCGCGCTCGATATCCTTTCGATGGCGCCGGCAACCTGGCCGGCGAACAGCGCCAGCCGCTCCAACGCGCCGCGGGTGTTGCGAAGCGGGGAGTCGGTGCTGAACAGGTAGATCGGCCGATCGTCCTCTCTGGCAATCTCCTCGCGCGGCAGGTCGTCCGGCCGATGGCCCAGGAACCGCCCGTCCAGATCCGCCGTCACGCTGTTCGCGATGACCCGCACCGGCGAATCGGGCGGCCAATTGATCGCGAAGGCGTCGGTATAGACGGTGTCCTCCGAGCGGGCGGACACGACCCGGTCCTTGTGATAGCCGTGGGCGAAGGATTCCGCCGTCGCCAAAAACGCGGTGCCGCAGTGGACGCCCTGCGCCCCGAGCGCCAGGGCGGCGACCAGCGCATCGCCCGAGGCGAAACCGCCGGAGGCCACCACGGGAATCGAGACGGCGTCGACGACCTGCGGCAAGAGCACGAGCGAGGACACCGTTCCCCGGACATGGCCGCCGCCCTCGAAGCCCTGGGCGATCACCGCGTCGCAACCGGCCCTCTCGGCGGCGACGGCGTCGGCCACCGAGCCGACCTGATAGAAGACCAGGCACCCGGCCGCCTTGGCGCGCGCGACGGCCGCGGGATCGACGTCCCAGAAGAAGCACAAGGAATGGACCCGCCTTTCCAGGCACACTTCCAGCTCCGCCGCCAGAAGCGTCGGCGCCGTCGCCGCCGGGATCAGGTTCACGCCGAAGCCCCGGTCGGTTCGCTCGCGCACCGCGTCGATCTCGCGTCCGATCAGCTCCGGGGATTCGCGCACCATGCCGAGAAAGCCGTATCCGCCGGCCTGCGACACGGCCGCCACGAGCTCCGAGCGGGCGACGCCGCCCATGCCGGCCTGCAGGACGGGATAGCGGCAGCCCAGCAGGTCGCACAACGGCGTCCGGAGGCGCGAATTTCCTGCCATCAACCTACTCCCCTAAGCTTCCAGCCGTTGCTCCAGGTATTGCTTGAGCGCCACGGCATTGTTGCACTGGGTGTCCTTCGCGCCGAACACCAGCGTGACGTCGCCGTCGCGGGCCTGCGAAAGCAGCGCGGCGAGCGGCTCGCCGGCCCCGCCGGCCTCGTCGAGCTCGCGGAAGTAGCGATCCTTGAACGCTTCCCACTTCGTCCGGTCATGATCGAACCACTTTCGCAAGGCCGTGCTCGGCGCCAGGTCCTTGGCCCAAAGATCGATCCTCAAGCTCCCCTTAGCGAGGCCGCGCGGCCACACCCTGTCCACCAGAACGCGCGCGCCATCGTCCCGCGCCGCTTCGTCGTAGACCCTTTTCACCTTGATCGCCATGGCGGCCCGGCCTCCCGACCGTCGGATCAGGGCCCCGCGGCCGCCGTCAGGACGACGCGCCGTCGAGCTTCGAGAGCGTCTCGAGCGCCAGGAGCGAATGGGCGAAGGCGCCGCCCGCGCGCATTTCCGCGGCCACCCAGATCGCCTCCATGATCTCCTCTCCCGTGGCGCCGTCGCGCACCGCGGCCTTGGTGTGGCCCTCGATGCAATAGGGGCACTGGGTGACATGGGCCACCGCCACGGCGATCAACTGCTTGGTCTTCGCCGATAGGGCACCGTCCTGGAAGACGGCCTTGCTGAAATTGCGGAAGGCCTCGTCCGCCGCCGGCGCGAGCGCGCGACGCCGCTCGGCGAGCGCCTTGCTCGGTTTCGGATAAGCTGCTCCAGCCATGAGATGTTCCTTTCTCGCCTTTTTCGCCTTTCTCGCCGTGCCAGGCTAGTCCCCAACGACGGACAGCAAGGCCGCCAACAGGAACGCAAGGCAGACCGTCGAAAGCTGCTGTTCGGCCTGCTGCGCGCGTGTCTTCGGCGGATCCCAATAGTCGTCCAGGCGCGTCTTTCGACCGCGGCGCGCCGCGGGCGGGCGCGTCCGGGCCGGCCCGAGCGTTTGAGCCCTGACCGTCGCTTGGGCCAGGGGCGCCGCCGGACGGCCCCGCGCGGTCGCCATAGGCAAGCCAGGCGCCCGCAGCCGAATGTCGCGATCTACCTCTTCGATCCAAGGCATGGTCATGTCTCCAACGACGCTCGCCTCACAGGCCGACCTGGGCCAACAGCGCGGCGGCCGCCCGGGCGAGGAGCTGCGCGACGCGCCGGCGCCACGGCGGCTGCGCGCGCCCGCGCGACCCATCCCACAGGTCGCTGGCCTGGGTGTGGCTCCAACTCCACGCCTCAATCGGCCGGCGGCCGAACGTCCGGTCTGCGCGCGCGAGCCCACCGACGCCATGGCGGCCCCGTCCGCGGTTCCGCTCCCGCCGCGCCGGGAACGACGACGCTGCGGCGGTTCTCTCCGGGTCCGGCGCCGCCACGCCGCCCGGAAGCGCCGCCGCGCCGCCCCAACGGCCTAGGGTCGCGCTGGTCATTTCGCCCGGCTTTCGCCGGCGGCCCGCGCGCGGGCATGGCTGTTGGCGACCAGCGCGTCGATGACGCCGGGATCGGCCAGCGTCGAGGTGTCGCCCAGGTCGTCGTCGTTCGACGCGATCTTGCGGAGAATGCGCCGCATGATCTTGCCCGAGCGGGTTTTCGGCAGGGCCGGCGCCCACTGAATGACGTCCAGCCTGGCGATCGCGCCGATGTGGTCGCGCACCGAGCTGGCCAGCTCAGCTTGCAGAGCGTCATCGGGCGTCTCGCCAGCCTTGAGGGTGACGTATGCGTAGACCCCCTGCCCCGTCAGCTCGTGCGGGTAGCCCACCACGGCGGCCTCGGCGACCTTCGGGTGGGCGACGAGCGCGCTCTCGATCTCGGCCGTGCCCAGGCGGTGGCCCGAGACGTTGATGACGTCGTCGACCCGGCCCGTGATCCAGTAATAGCCGTCCTCGTCCCGGCGGCAGCCGTCGCCGGTGAAATAGAGGCCGGGATAGGCCTTGAAGTAGGTGTCCACGAAGCGCTGATGGTCGCCGTAGACCGTGCGCATCATGCCCGGCCCGCCGTCCCGCAGGCAGAGGTTGCCTTCGCCCGCCCCCTCGATCTCGCGGCCCTCGGCGTCGACGATCACCGGCTGGACGCCGAAGAACGGCTGGGCGGCCGAGCCCGGCTTCAGTGGCGTCGTGCCCGGGATCGGCGCGATCAGGATCGCTCCGGTTTCGGTCTGCCACCAGGTGTCGACGACGGGACAGCGCTCCTCGCCGACCGCCTTGTGATACCAGGCCCAGGCCTCCGGGTTGATCGGCTCGCCGACGGTGCCCAGCAGGCGCAACGACCGGCGGCTGGTTCTCGCGACCGGGCCGTCGCCTTCGCGCATGAGGGCGCGGATGGCGGTCGGCGCCGTATAGAAGATGTTGACCCCGTGCTTGTCGCAGACCTGCCAGAAGCGCGACGCGCTGGGATAGCTCGGCACGCCCTCGAAGATCAGGGTCGTGGCCCCGTTGGCGAGCGGCCCGTAGACGATATAGCTGTGGCCCGTGACCCAGCCGATGTCCGCCGTGCACCAGTAGACGTCGCCGTCGTGGTAATCGAGCACGTAGTGATGGGTCATGGAACAGGCGACCAAATAGCCGCCGGTGGTATGAAGCACGCCCTTGGGTCTGCCGGTCGAGCCCGAGGTGTAGAGGATGAAGAGGGGATCCTCCGCATTCATCGCCACCGCGGGACAGTCGTCGGATTGGCCGGCGACCAAGGCCTCGAACCAGACATCGCGGGAGTCGTCCCACGCGATCTCGCCGCCGGTCCGTCTGACGACGACGCAGGTCTCGATTGTCGGGCAGGACCGCACGGCGATATCGGCGTTGCGCTTCAGCGGAACCGCGCGACCGCCGCGAAGCCCTTCGTCGGCGGTAATGATCACGCGCGATTGGCAATCCTGAATCCGGCCGGCGAGGGACTCCGGCGAGAAGCCGCCGAACACCACCGAGTGGATCGCGCCGATCCGCGCGCAGGCGAGCATGGCGACCGCCGCCTCCGGGATCATCGGCAGGTAGATGGTGACCCGGTCGCCCTTCTCGACGCCCAGCGACTTGAGCCCGTTGGCGAGGCGGCACAC
>JAWWCG010000130.1:0-8198 GCA_033720555.1 Kiloniellales bacterium
GCTGATCGCGGAGATGGGCGGCCTGGCCGAGAGCCAGCTCGCCGACGCGGTCGAGGCCATGCGGCGGCGCGACGCCGACCTCGCCCGCAAGGTGGCCAAGCGCGACCAGCGGATCGACGACCTGGAGCGCGAGGTCGACGCGCTGACCATGCGGGTGCTGGCCTTGCGCCAGCCGATGGCCGAGGACCTGCGCACGGTGATCGCGGCGCTGAAGACGGCGAGCAACCTCGAGCGCATCGGCGACTACACGCGCAACATCGCCAACCGCACGCTGGCGCTGACCCAGCTCCGGCCGATCGGCAGCGCGTCCCAGACCATCGCGCGCATGGCGGTGCTGGCCCAGGGCATGATAAAGAACGTGCTGGACGCCTACGTCGGGCGCGACGCTGCGCTGGCCGACGAGGTGCGCCTGAGCGACGAGGAGGTCGACCAACTGCACACCAGCCTGTTCCGCGAGCTCCTGACCTACATGATGGAGGACCCGCGCCACATCACCACCTGCACCCATCTCTTGTTCATCGCCAAGAACGTGGAGCGCATCGGCGACCACGTGACCAACATCGCCGAGCACGTCTATTTCATGGTGTCCGGCGAATCGCTCGATCCCGACCGGCCCAAGGACGACCGTTCCAGCATCACCGTGGTCGACCAGCCGCGCCCGGTGGACACCAAGGATGCGGATGCATGAAGCCGCTGGTCCTGATCGTCGAGGACGAAGAGGCCCAGGTGGAGATGCTGCGTTACAACCTGGAAAGCGAGGGCTATCGCACCATCGCGGCGGCCGACGGCGAGGAGGCCTTGCTGCGCATCGAGGAGGAGGAGCCCAACCTCATCATCCTCGACTGGATGCTGCCCAAGGTCTCCGGCATCGAGGTCTGCCGCCAGATCCGCAGCCGCGATTCGACCCGCCAGCTGCCCATCATCATGGTCACCGCGCGCGGCGAGGAGCCGGATCGGGTGCGCGGGTTCGACACCGGCGCCGACGACTACCTCGTGAAGCCCTTCTCGCCGATCGAGATGATGGCGCGGGTCCGCGCGATCCTGCGCCGCTCCAGCCCGGGCCATAGCGACGAGGTGCTGAGCTATGGCGGGCTCAGCATCGACATGGGTCGCCACCGGGTCGTGCGCGACGGCCGCGTGGTGCACCTCAGCCCGACCGAGTTCCGGCTGCTGTGCGCGCTGCTCGAGCGGCCGGGCCACGTCTACTCGCGGGACACCCTGCTCAACCGGGTGCACGGCCGCGACGCCGACGTCGAGCCGCGCACCATCGACGTGCACGTCGGGCGCCTGCGCAAGGCGCTCAACGCCGGCGGCGAAAGCGACATCGTCCGCACCGTGCGGGGCGTCGGCTACGCCCTTGAGGCCGAACGCCCCTAACTAACCCTTCGCTTTGGGCCGGCGCACTCGGTCCGGCCAGTCGGGGCCGGCGCACCGGGTCCTGCGCCGCGCGCCGCGGCCGAGACGCACGGATTCCAAAAAAACCGAGGACGCTCGCGCGCATGATCTCAGGAATTGGCGGCCGATTACTTTGGATCGTTAATAAATACATATTTACAGCATAATATAACGGCTACAGTACTGTCGTATTTCCTACACAGTACTCTGGTAATTCCCAAGCGTGCCGACGCCGCCGGATTCGAGACCGCGATCTGGAGCGGAGACCATGCATGGACCCATCGACGCGCCGCCGGTGAGAACCTATCGCGCCATCTTCATATCCGACGTGCACCTCGGCACGCGCGGCTGCAAGGCGTCGTTTCTTCTGGATTTCCTCAGGCACAACGAGGCGGAGTGGATCTACCTGGTCGGCGACATCGTCGACGCCTGGCGCCTCAAGCGCACGTGGTACTGGCCGGAAAGCCACAACGACATCGTGCAGACGCTGCTGCGCAAGGCCGGCAGCGGCACCAAGGTCGTCTACGTTCCCGGCAATCACGACGAGCTCTTGCGCGGCTACCTCGGCCACAGCTTCGGCCAGGTCAGGCTGGTCCGCGAGGCGATCCACGTCACCGCCGCCGGGCGGCGGCTCCTGGTGCTGCACGGCGACAAGTTCGACGCCGTCGTCCGCCACGCCCACAGCCTGGCGCTGCTCGGCGACTGGGCCTACACCCTCTGCCTCTCGCTCAACACCTGGCTCAACATCGCGCGCCGGCGCCTCGGCTTCGGCTACTGGTCGCTGTCGGCCTATCTCAAGAACAAGGTCAAGAACGCCGTCAACTATATCGACAACTTCGAGCAGACGGTCGCCGAGGAGGCGCGCCGGCGCCGGGTCGACGGCGTGGTCTGCGGCCATATCCACAAGGCCGAGATCCGCACCGTCGACGGCATCCTCTACTGCAACGACGGCGATTGGGTGGAGAGCTGCACCGCGGCGGTCGAGCACCTGGACGGCCGGCTCGAGATCGTCCACTGGGCCGAGGTGCGCAACCTGGATCCGCTCGAAGCCGCGGCATGAGAATCGCCCTGGTGAGCGATGCGTGGCATCCCCAGGTGAACGGGGTGGTGCGGACGCTGGACCGGGTCGCCGAGGAGCTGGCGGCGCTCGGCCACCGGGCGGCGCCGATCACGCCGGAGTCCTTCGTCACCGTGCCGTGCCCGACCTATCCCGAGATCCGCCTGGCGCTGCGGCCGGGCGGACGGCTCGCCGGCCTGCTCGAGGCGGCGGCGCCCGAGGCGCTGCACATCGCCACCGAAGGGCCGCTGGGCCTGGCGGCGCGGCGCTGGTGCCTCGGCCGAAAGCGTCCCTTCACGACCTCCTTCCACACGCGCTTTCCCGAGTACGTGGCGGCGCGCACCGGCCTGCCGCCCGGCCTGGGCTACGCCTGGCTGCGCCGGTTCCACCGGCCGTCGGCCGGGGTCCTGGTGGCGACCGAACGCCTGTGCGCCGAGCTCTCCGGGCGCGGCTTCAAGCGGCTCAAGCTGTGGGGGCGCGGCGTCGATACCGAGCTGTTCCGCCCGCGCCACGCGCCGGTCCTCGACCTGCCGCGGCCGCGCCATCTCTACGTCGGGCGGGTCGCGGTCGAGAAGAACCTGCCGGCCTTCCTCGACCTGGAGCTCGCCGGCAGCAAGCTGGTGGTCGGCGGCGGCCCGCAGCTCGAGTCGCTGCGCCGGCGCTACCCCGACGTCCATTTCCTGGGCCCGCGGTTCGGCGAGGATCTCGCCCGGGTTTACGCGTCCTGCGATGTCTTCGTGTTCCCGAGCCTGACCGACACCTTCGGCCTGGTCATGCTGGAGGCGCTCGCCTCGGGCCTGCCGGTGGCCGCGTTTCCGGTGCCCGGGCCGCTCGACGTGATCGGCGACAGCGGCGCCGGCGCGCTCGACCGGGATCTGGCGGCGGCGGCCCGCCGGGCGCTGGCGATCCCCCGGGCGCGTTGCCGGGACTACGCCCTCGGCTACTCCTGGCGCCAGACGGCCGAGCGTTTCGTTGGCTACTTGGCGCCGTGGCGCTAGGCCTCGAGCGGCCACGAACGCCGGTCCGCCGGCCCGCCGGGCGCCGGGCCGCGACAATGCCGGGGCCGATATCGGGGCGGAAACCGGGGCGGAAACCCGGGCCGAAAGCGGGGCGATCCGGGGCCGGTCGCCAAATCGGACTGGCAAAGCCGGGCGAACGCCATAGAATGCTGCCGCTGCGGCGTCGGTCGTTCGCGCGCGCCGACGGTGCTACGGTCTCGCTCCCCAGCGGCGGCAGGCAGGACATCTCGAATCGGCTTCGGGGTGAGCCGCGCCGCTCGCGGCATAACCTAAGGGATGAAACGCCGGTCTTGGAAACGCTGATCAACATCGTCGGTGGGATCGCCCTGCTCCTGTGGGGCGTGCGCATGGTGCGCACCGGGATCACCCGCTCGTTCGGCGCCGAGCTGCGCCGCGCGCTGGCCCTGTCGGCGCGCAACCGCTTCACCGCGCTGGCCGCCGGGCTGGGCGTGACCGCGGCGATCCAGAGCAGCACGGCGACGGCGATGATCGTCGCGGCCTTCGCCGGGCAGGGCCTGGTGAGCGGCAGCGCCGCCTTGGCGATCATGCTGGGCGCCGACATCGGCACCACGGTGGTGGTGCAGATCCTGTCCTTCGACTTGGGCTGGCTCTCGCCGCTGCTGATCGCGTGCGGCGTCTTCGCGTTTCTCGGCTCCGACCGCACCAAGCTGCGCAACCTGGCGCGCACCGCGATCGGCCTCGGACTGGTGCTGCTGTCGCTCAGGCTCATCATGCTCGCCTCGGCGCCCTTGCGCGAGACCGAGGCGGTGTCGGTCCTCTTGCAGCCGCTCGCCTCCGAGCCGCTGCTGGCGGTCGTGCTGCTGGCCGGCCTGACCTGGGCGTCGCATTCCAGCGTCGCCGTCGTGCTCTTGATCATGTCGCTCGCCTCGATGCAGGTGCTGAGCCTGCAGATGGCCTTGACCATGGTGCTGGGCGCCAACCTGGGCGGCGGCTTCGCCGCGGTCGGGCTGACCCTGCGGGCGGCGCCGGCGGCGCGGCGGGTGACCCGCGGCAATCTGCTGATGCGCGCGGCGGGCGTCCTGATCGCGCTACCTTTCCTCGGCTATCTCCTGCCCTACCTCAGCCCCTTCGGCGACAGCCCGGCGCGGGTGGTGGCCAACTTCCATTTCGCGTTCAACCTGGCCCTGGCGGCGGTCTTCCTGCCTCTGCTCGGCCTGGTGCATCGCCTGTCGCTGCGCCTGCTGCCCGACAGCACCGAGGCGGAGGACGCCGGCCAGCCGCGCTACCTCGACTCCAGCTCGCTCGACTCCCCGGCGGTGGCGCTGAGCTGCGCCACCCGCGAGACCTTGCGCATGGGCGACGAGATCCGGGGCATGCTGACCGCCACCAACGACGTCTTTCGCACCGACGACGACAGCCTGCGCAAGGAGATCGAGCAGTCCGACGACCTGGTCGACCGGCTGCACGAGGCGATCAAGCTCTACCTGACCCGGCTCACTAAGGAGGAGCTCGACGAGCAGGAGAGCGGCCGGGCGATCGAGATCCTCAGCTTCACGACGAACCTGGAGCACATCGGCGACATCATCGACAAGAACCTCATGGAGCTGGCCGCCAAGAAGATCAAGTCGAAGGCCTCGTTCTCGCTCGAGGGGCAGGAGGAACTGACCAGGTTTCACGAGAAGATCGTCGCCAACCTCGACCTGGCCTTGAACGTCTTCATGTCGGACGACCTCGATCTGGCCCGCCGCCTGCTCAGGGAGAAGATCGCGGTGCGCGACATGGAGCGCGGCTTCGTGGAGAACCACTACGCGCGCATCCGCGCCGGGCGGCCCGACTCGATCGACTCGAGCGCGCTGCACCTCGACGTCCTGCGGGACCTTAAGCGAATCAACAGCCATCTGACCTCGGTCGCCTATCCGATCCTGGAACGCGCCGACGAGCTGGCCGAGAGCCGGCTGGTGGAGGACGCCGCCAACCGCTCGGCCGACTGGTCGGGCGAGGAGGCGCTCGGCCGCACGCCCCCCGGAGCCAGCCCCAAGGCGTGAGCGGCCGCCCGGCGGCCGTCGGCCGCCGCCGGCCGGGCTTTGGGCGCAGGCGCGGCTTTGCCCGGGCACGTGGCGGTGCTACCCTTGAGCGGCCGCGCTGACGGGCCGCGCGCAGCATGCGTCTCGCGGCTCGAACCGGGGGGGAGCGCAATGCCGAGGAACGGCCCCAGGCTCGACGCGCCAATCGACTTGCCGGGAATCCTGCGCCGGGGCCTGGAGAGCCGGCCCGACACGCTGGCCGTGGTCTCGGCGGAGACCCGGTGGACCTGGCGGGAGGTCGATCGCGCCAGCGAGCGCTACGCCGCCGGGCTGCTCGGCCTCGGCCTCGCGCCGGGCGACCGGGTCGCCTCGCTCATGCCCAACCGCGCACCCCTGCTGATCCACTATCTCGCCTGCATGAAGGCCGGCTTGGTGGCGGTGCCGCTCAACTACCGCTACATGGCGCCGGAGATCGACCACGCGCTCGAGGTGAGCGGCGCGAGCGCGCTGTTCGTCCACCGGGAGCGCGCCGGCGACCTGGCGGCCTGCACCCGGCTCGCCCAGCTTTCCCGCGGCCTGATCCGCTTCGGCGGCGAGGAGGACGGGGGCCCCAGCTTCCAGGGCTTCGTCGCGCGCGCGCGCCCCGGCGCCGACTTCGCCCCGGCCGGTCCCGACGACCCGGCCTTCATCTTCTTCACCTCCGGCAGCACCGGGCCGGCCAAGGGGGTGACCCATTCCGCGGCCTCCGCCGGGGCCATGCTGGCGAGCGCCGCCGCCGCCTTCGAGATGACGCCGGACGACGTGGTGCTGCCGGGCTCCTCGCTGTCGCACCTCGGCGGCTTCATGTTCTCCCTGGCGGCGCTCGCCGCCGGCGCCCGGGCGGTGGTCGCGCGCAGCTTCGACGCCGACGAGATCCTGCCGCTCTTGCGCGCCCATCGGCCCAGCGTGCTGTGCATGCTGCCGTGCGCCCTGTTCAACGTGGTGCGCGACGGCGCGGCGCGGCGCGAGGACTTCGCTTCGCTGCGGCTGTGCCGCGCCGGCGCCGACAAGGTGCCGGGCGAGCTGGAGCGCGAGTTCACCGCGCTGACCGGCCTGACGATCGACGAGGGCTACGGCTGCAGCGAAGCGGGCCTGATCGCCCTCAACCCGCCGTCGGGCGTGATCAAGGCCGGCTCGGTGGGGATCGCCTGCCCGGGCTTCGCCCTCGCGGTGCGCGACCGGGACGGCCAGGAGGTGCCGGCGGAGACCGACGGCAGCCTGTGGATCCGCTCGCCCAGCGTGATGGCGGGCTATTGGCGGCGCCCGGAGGCGACCGCGTCGGTGTTCCGCGACGGCTGGTTCGACACCGGCGACATGATGCGCATGGACCGCGACGGCTATCTCTGGTTCCGCGGCCGCAAGAAGCAGATCATCGTCCACGACGGCTCTAACATCGCGCCCCAGGAGGTCGAGGAGGCGCTGCTGGAGCATCCGGCGGTGCTCGCCGCCGGCGCGGTCGGCGTGCACGACCTGCTGCACGGCGAGAACGTGCGCGCCTACGTCACGGTCAGGGCCGGCGCCGCGGCGCCGACCTGCCAGGAGCTGATCCGCTTCGCGCGCGCCCGGATCGGCTACAAGGCGCCCGAGGAGGTCGAGCTGCTCGAGGACATGCCGCTCAACCCGACCGGCAAGGTCGACCGCGTCACCCTGAAGCGCCTGGCCGAGGAGCGGGCGCACCGGTGCGAGATCCACCTGGGCTAAGTCGTGGGCTAAGTGTTGGGCTAAGTGGTGGGCTGAGCCGTGGGGCGAGCGCGCGCGGCGCTCAGATTCCGGTGGTCGGCGCGTCGGCGCTGTCCTTCGCCGGCCGGCGGCCGAGGCGGGTTTCGCGGTGGGTGATGTAGAGGCCGCAGGCGGTCAGGATGGCCGCGCCCGGCCAGATCTGCGGCGACGGCAGCTCGTGCCAGACCAGCCAGCCCAGCAGGAGACCCCACAGCAGGATGGTGTAGTCGAAGGGCGCCACGACGGCGGCCGGGGCATGGCGGTAGGCGAGCGTCATGAACCACATGGCGAGCGAGCCGAGCAGGCCCAGGAGGACGAACAGCCCCCAGTCCCGCGGCGTCGGCGCCACCCAGTCGAAGGGCAGGGCGAGGCCGCTCGCCGCGGTGCCGATCAGGGCGGTCCAGAACAGGACCGAGATCACCGTCTCGCGCTGCGAGAGCTTGCGCGACAGCAGCATGATGAAGGCGTAGCACAGCGCCGCCGTCAGCGGCAGCAGGGCCTCGACCCTGAGCGCCTCGGAGCCGGGGCGCAGCATGATGAGGACGCCGACGAAGCCGATCAGGACCGCGGTCCAGCGGCGCACGCCGACCTTCTCCCCCAGGATCGGGATCGACAGCACCGTGATGAAGATCGGCCCGGTGAAGGTGAGCGCGAAGGCCTCGGCCAGGGGCATGTACTGCAGGCCGATGAAGAAGGCGAAGGTGGCGCCGAGCCCGAAGCCTGCGCGCAGCAGGTGCAGCAGGGGATGGCGGCTGCGCAGCGACGCGAGGCCGCCGGCGCCCGCCAGCAGGCAGAGCACGAACAGCAGGCCGAAGAAGTTGCGGAAGAACACGAGCTGGACGACGTGATAGCCCTCGCCGAGGAACTTGGCGGTGGCGTCGAACGCCCCCATGAAGGCGATGCCGACCACGGCGCAGCCGATGCCGACGCCGACACGCTCCCTGCTCAGCGATACCGCCTGGTCGCTCACCACGCCCCCCGGAC
>JAWWCG010000131.1:0-8184 GCA_033720555.1 Kiloniellales bacterium
GAGGCCCGCCATGCAGACTCAGAACAAGCTCCTCGACGATTTGGCGCGGGTGGCCAGCGGCGCGCTCGGCGTCGCCTCGGGCATGCGCGAGGACGTTGAGGCGCGGCTGCGCGACCAGTTCGAGCGGGTGCTCGCCCGCATGGAGCTGGTGACCCGCGAGGAGTTCGAGGCGGTGCGCGCCATGGCGGTCAAGGCCCGCGAGGAGCAGGAGTTGCTGAACGAGCGGGTCGTGGCCCTGGAGGCGGCCCTGGAGTCGACCCGGGAATCGGCGCCGAAGGCCAAGGCGGCCAAGGCGAAGCCGGCTTCCGGGCCGCGCAAGCCGGCTGCCGCCAAGGCCATCGCCAAGACCGAGACCGAGACCAAGACCGGGGCCAAGACCGAGGCGCGGCCCGAGACGGCGGGCGAAGATACGGCCAGGGATATGGGCGAAGATGGCGCCGGCGAGGCCGGCGGCTGAGTGGCGGCGGGCGCCAATCGGCAATTATCCACAGCCGAGCGCCGCCTCGGCCGGCGCCGTGGCTTGCAACCGCCAGGCAAATTTGGCACGCTATATTTGGTGGTGCACGTCGATGCACCCTCCTATATATCGGGTTATGCGGTCGCGTGACGCCACGCCTGGAGCCCGCGACTCGAGCCAAGGGGCGCAGACCATGGAATGGCTGCAGGAAGACCGCGGGGCCGCCCACAATCCGATCGATCTGCTCGAGGAGCTGGTCCGCGCCAACGACTGGCCCTTCGAGCGTCCCAGCGACTCCGAGCTGATGGTCGAGGTCGAGGGCCGCTGGTGCGGCTACTACCTGCTGTTCATCTGGCGGGTCGACGTCGGCGCCGTCTGCCTGTCCTGCCACTTCGACCAGAAGACCCCGAACCATAGCTGGCCGTCGGTCTATCAGCTGATCGGCCGGGTCAACGAGTCCCTCTGGCTGGGCCATTTCGACCTGACGTCGGACGAGGGCCTGGTGCTGTTCCGCCACACGGTCCTGCTGCGCGGCTTGCGCGGCGCCAGCGTCGAGCAGCTCGAGGACCTGGTCGACGCCGCGGTCGGCGAGTGCGAGCGCGTCTATCCGGCGCTGCAGATGGTGGTCTGGGGCGGCCGCTCGGTCGACGAGGCCCTCGGCGCGGCCCTCATGGAAACCGCCGGCGAGGCGTGAGCGCCATGGCTCTCGACGGCCCGGTTCTGCTGGTCGGCTGCGGCAAGATGGGCGGCGCCCTGCTCACCGGCTGGCTCGAGCGGGGCCTAAGCGCCGAGGCGGCCATCGTCGTCGAACCCTTCGAAGCGGCGCACGAGGCCCACGCCGCCAAGGGCGTGGCCTGCCACGGCGAGCTGGGCGAGGTCGACCCGGCGCTGGCGCCGGCGGTCGTGGTGTTCGCAGTCAAGCCGCAGCAGATGGCGGAGACGCTGCCCGCCTACCGGCGCTTCGCGGGACCCGGCACGGTGTTCCTGTCGATCGCCGCCGGCCGCACGCTCGGGTTCCTGGAACGCCACCTGGGCGACGAGGCGGCGATCGTGCGGGCCATGCCCAACACGCCGGCCGCGATCGGCCGCGGCATCAGCGTGCTGTGCGCCAACGCCCGGGTCGGCCCGGCCCAGCGCGAGACCTGCGGCGAGCTGATGGCGGCGGCCGGCGAGGTCGCCTGGGTCGAGGACGAAGTCCTCATGGACCCGGTGACCGCGGTCTCCGGCAGCGGCCCGGCCTACGTCTTCCTGCTGGCCGAGACCTTGGCCGAGGCGGGCGTGGCGGCCGGCCTGCCGGCCGATCTCGCCATGCGACTCGCCCGCGAGACGGTCTCCGGCGCGGGCGAGCTGCTGCGCCGCTCGGAGGAGCCAGCCGCGACGCTGCGGCGCAACGTGACCAGCCCCGGCGGCACCACCGAGGCGGCCCTCGAGGTGCTGATGGCCGAGGACGGCCTGGCGGCGCTGATGACCCGGGCGGTGGCAACCGCCAAGCGGCGCAGCGAGGACCTGGACGCGTGACCCCGCCCTCGAAGGCGAGCGTCCGCCGGGTCGAGGCGGCGCTGGCCGAGCGCGGCTTCGCCTTCCAGGTGAAGGAATTCCCGGTCAGCACCAGGACCTCGGCTGAGGCCGCCGCGGCGATCGGCTGCGCGGTCGGGCAGATCGCCAAGTCGCTGGTGTTTCGCGGCGCCCGCAGCGGCCAGGCGGTGCTGATCGTCGCCAGCGGCGCCAACCGGGTCGACCCGGCGAAGGCCGAGGCCCTCTTGGGCGAGGCGATCGGGCGGGCCGACGCCGAGTTCGTGCGCGCCGCCACCGGCTTCGCCATCGGCGGGGTGCCGCCCGTCGGCCACGACCGGCCGCTCGCCACCCTGATCGATCGGGACCTGCTCGCCTACGACGAGATCTGGGCGGCCGCGGGCACCCCCAACGCCGTGTTTCGCCTGACGCCGGAGGATCTCGGCCAGCTGACCGGCGGGCGCGTCGGCGACCTGAAGCAGGACTAGAGCGAGGTCCCCCTTGGCGTCGCGCGCCTGCGGGCCCAAGTAAGGGGGACGTGGCAATGGCATGAGAGGCGCGCGCAGCATCAAGCGCCCGGGTGGCTCAAGGGGATGGCGAAGAAAGCAGACGCCAAGGTTGACGTTGCCGATCGCGTGATCGAGACGGCGATGACGCTCGCCGCCGCCGGGCGCTGGCGCGACCTGTCGCTGGCGGAGATCGCCGAGGCGGCCAAGGTGCCGATCGCCAAGGTCTACCCCCTCTATCCCTCGCGCCAGGCGATCCTCGATGCCTTCGTGCGGCGGATCGACGCCGAGGTCCTCGCCGGCGGCGACGCGGAGGACCTGGAGGGCAGCGCCCGCGACCGGCTGTTCGACGTGGTGATGCGCCGCTTCGATGCGCTCGATCCCTACAAGGCGGCGGTGGCCACCATCGCCTACGACGAGGCCCGCGATCCGATGTCGGCCGTGGCCGGCGCCTGCCGGCTGCGCCGCTCCATGGCGCTCATGCTGGAGGCGGCCGGGCTGGCGACGGGCGGCGTGCGCGGGGTGCTGCGGATCAAGGGACTGGCGCTGATCTATCTGGCCACGCTCAGGGTCTGGCTGCGCGACGAGAGCGCCGACAAGGCGCGCACCATGGCGGCGCTCGACACCCAGCTCCGCCGCACCGAGGCCCTGGTGCTGCGCCTGCGCGGGCGGCGCCCGGCGCCCGAGGCCGCCTGAGCCCAGGCCCGACCGACCGCCAGGCCCGCCGGGGCGGCTCCTAAAAAAAATGTTGCAGTGCAAAAAAATCCCTTGAATGCCGCCGGGACCCTTGTATATATTCTCATTGTGCAGTGCAATAACACAGCAACGCGTT
This sequence comes from Kiloniellales bacterium, assembly GCA_033720555.1. GTDB lineage: Bacteria > Pseudomonadota > Alphaproteobacteria > Kiloniellales > JAKSDN01 > CALJXB01. The sequence continues at coordinate 3,308 of JAWWCG010000131.1, forward strand.
CGAGCCAATCACCGTTGCCCCATCCTTTTGGAGAGTGAATCCGATGGCCAAGCAAACCCACAATCCCTTCCTTGACTGGGATGTGTCGAAGTTCACCGAGCCGTTCGCGGTTCCGGGCGTCGACACCAAGGCCCTGATCGAGGTCCAGCGTAAGAACATCGAGACCCTGACCGCCGCCAACCGCGCCGCCTACGAAGGCGCCCAGGCGATCGCCCGCCGCCAGGCGGAGATCCTGCGCGAGGCGGCCTCCGAGGCGGTCAAGGCGACCCGCGAGCTGAGCGGCGCCAGCACGCCCCAGGACACCTTCGTCAAGCACACGCAGCTGATGAAGCAGGGCTACGAGTCGGCCGTCGCCAATTGGCGCGAGCTGGCCGAGATGAACGCCAAGTCCGGCGCCACGGTGGTCGACATGATCAGCAAGCGCGTCAGCGAGGGCCTGGACGAGATGCAGAAGGCCGTTAACACCCCCTCGTAACTGCCTCTCGACCCTGTAGCCTGGCGATGCGACGGGCCGCCCCCACGGGCGGCCCGTTTCTTTTGCGGGTGGCGCGCCGCCGCTGCCGGCGGCGGGAGCGCGGATCCGGGGTCGAGCGATAGGGATGGTGGGCCGCCGACGCTGACACTATTCTCCGGCCATGCCGAAAGCCAAGCCCGTCCTCTACGTGACCGGATTGCTGCTGTGCGGGCTGGCCGCCCTCATGCTGTTGCCGGCCGCCGCCGACGTCGTCGTCGGCAATCCGGACTGGCAGACCTTCGTCCTCTCCGCCGCGTTCACCGGCTTCGTCGGGGTCAGCGTCACCTTGGCCAGCCGCGGCGAGGGGCCGCTGCAGCTCCAACTGCGGCAGGTCTTCCTGCTGACCACCGTGAGCTGGCTGGCCCTCGCGGCCTGCGCCGCCCTGCCGTTCCTGCATCTCGCCGTCCAGCTCAACTACGCCGACGCCTTCTTCGAGGCGATCTCCGGGTTGACGACGACCGGCTCGACGGTGCTCGTCGGCCTCGACGCCATGCCGCCCGGCGTCCTGCTGTGGCGCTCGCTGCTGCAATGGCTCGGCGGCGTCGGGATCATCGTCATGGCGATCCTGGTGCTGCCGTTCCTGCGGGTGGGCGGCATGCAGCTCTTCCGCTCGGAAAGCTCCGATCGCTCGGCCAAGGTGGTCGCCCGCCCGGCGCAGCTGGTCGGCTACATCGCGCTGATCTACGTCGCGCTGACGGCCGCTTGCGCGATCGCCTACCGGATCACCGGCATGAGCCTGTTCGACGCCGTCAACCACGCCATGACCACGGTGTCGACCGGCGGCTATTCGACCCACGATGCCTCCTTCGCCGCCTTCGAGAACCCGGCGACGCAGTGGGTCGCCACGGTCTTCATGGTGTCCGGCGCGCTGCCCTTCGTCGCCTATATCCGCACCGCGCAGCGCTGGCGCGAGCCGATCTGGCGCGACAGCCAGGTCCGCGCCCTGATCGCCTTCCTCGCCGCGTTCAGCGTGATGGCGGCGGCCTGGTACGCGCTGTCCGGCGGCGTCGGCTTCGCCGCGGCGCTCACGCTGGTGGCGTTCAACGTCACCTCGATCGTGACCACGACCGGCTACGCCTCGGCCGACTATCAGACCTGGGGGGCGCTGGCGGTCGGCGCGATCTTCTTCCTCACCTTCCTCGGCGGCTGCACCGGCTCGACCTCCGGCGCCATCAAGGTCTTCCGGTTCCAGGTGCTGCTGATCGTCGCGCGCGCCTATCTGCTCACCCTGCTGCGCCCCAACAGCGTGCTGATCGCCCGCTATCAGGACCGCGCCCTGCCGGAGGACATCGCCCCGTCGGTGCTGGCCTTCATCTTCGTCTATCTGGCGAGCGTCGTGATGCTGACCATGGGGCTCTCGGCCTTCCAACTGGACTTCCTGACCAGCCTGAGCGGGGCGGCCACCGCGCTCGGCAACGTCGGCCCGGGCCTCGGGCCGATCATCGGGCCGGCCGGCAACTTCAGCAGCCTGCCCGAGGGCGCCAAGTGGCTGCTGTCGGCCGGCATGCTGCTCGGCCGGCTGGAGCTCTTTACCGTTCTGGTGCTGTTCCAGCGGGAATTCTGGCGCTGGTAGGGGCGCCCGCGCGCCCGGCCCAATCCCCCAGGGCGCCCCCTCAGGGCCCGCTCAGGGCGCGGCGGTCTCGCCGGGCCGGCGCCAGCCGTCTCGGCGGGCGGTTTCGTCACTGCAATAGCGCCGGTCGCCGCGCGCCGGGTCGAGGGCGAGCGCGTCGTAGTCCGCGTCGGTCGGCACGAAATAGAGCGCCTGGCCGTCGGCCGTGGTGAGCGCCTTCACCGGGCAGCCGCCGGCGAAGGCCGGCTCGCCCGCAAGACGCTCGCCCTGGCGCCACGCGGACGGCGCCACGAACTGGGTCTGCCACAGGCCGAGGCCGGCGCCGCGGGCCTTTTGCTCCAACTCCCGGTAGTCCGGGTTCGCGGTCGCGCTGGCGACGACGTAGCCCGCCTCCAACAGCGCCTCCGCGACGTCGACGTTGCCGGCGAAGCAGACCCGCTCGGAAGAGCCCGAGGCGTCGGCCGGCTGGCATTCGATGTTCCGGCGGGAGAGGCGGAGCTGCTTGTTGAGCTCGTGGGCGGCGGCCAGTCCGCAGGGATGCCAGGTGTCGCCAGCGAGACACAGCTGGCCCAGCTCGGGGGCGTCGATGCCGTAAAGCTGGACCACCTGGCCATTGAGCTGGACGGTGTCGCCGTCGATCGCCATGGCCGGGCTGGCCGCGCTGCCGGCGTAGCTGGGCGTCGTCGCGGCGACGTGGCCGGCGGCCCATGCGAGCGCCAGGATCAACAGGAGGGCGGCGAAAAGACCCCGCCCGGCTTTCGGCCGCATCGATCGCGCTCCCAATTCGCACTTCGCCGCGCACTGGCGCCCATCGCCGCGCTGCGGGCGGGCGCCGCGTTACTTGGCGGCGCGGGCCGCGGCGAGGTTCCGCCGTCGCGTGGCTGCTATGTAGGCACTGATTGCGGCGGTTTTTAGGGTGGTCGGCGCCACGCCCGAACGGGCCTTGGCCCCGGCGCGCCCGGGGTGCTAGCGTCCGGCCGCGGCGACAGGGAGGACCGAGCCATGGCGGATGCGCACGCCCCGGGCGAAACCATCGCCTTCGCGGATTTCCTGAAGGTGGACATCCGGGTCGGCACGGTGGTGCGCGCCGAGCCCTACCCCGAGGCGCGGGTGCCGGCGGCCAAGCTGTGGGTCGACTTCGGCCCGGAGATCGGCGTCAAGAAGACCTCGGCCCAGGTGGTCAAGCGCTACGATCTCGAGGCGCTGCCGGGCCGCCAGGTCGCCGCCGTCGTCAACTTCCCGCCCAAGCAGATCGGCAAGCTGATGTCCGAGGTCCTGGTGCTCGGCTTCCCCGATGAAGACGGCGAGGTGGTGCTCGTCGCCCCGGACCGCAAGGTGCCGGACGGCGGCCGGCTGTACTGATCTCCGGCTCTCCGGGCCGCGCCCGGCCAACGCCGGTCGGGGCGGTCGACCGGTGATCGCGGATCAATTGGCCGGGGCGGTCCGGCCATTGCAGAGCGGCCGGGTTGCGCGTGGTGCTTGGACTAGTTGGCGTCGCAGGCGCATCCCGGCGGCTTGTGACAGGTCTTGGTCCTGCTGATGCAGCTGTTGCCGCAGGCCTTGCCCTTTCTGCAGACTTTGCAGCACTGGCTGATTTGCCGGCCCGCACGGCTCTGCGGCAGGGGACCGCGGTCCGGATCCGTTGCGAGTTCGAAGCTCTTTGGGGAAAGGAGGGGCCCCGGGTTCGGCGGGGAGTCCGCGCCGAGCCCTCTCGGCGGCGCGATCAGGAACATTACGGCCGAGATCACCAGGGCCGGGGCTCGCATGGCGCTGCCAAGGTGTCCAAGTCCGACGTGGAATGCTGTTTTATGTTACAGCTAAATATTGTGCGGCGGTAGGGGCCGGCCATGAGCGAGCCTGTTCACGCTCTGGCCGCCGCCGTAAACTCCCGTAATGACTGGCGACGCGCGTCATGGGCTGGCGATCAACCGCGCCCCGGTGCTCACGCTTTGGGCGGCCGTGGTGGCGGAGCGGCTCGGCTTCGAGCGTGACGAAGCGCTGCCGCCTCGGGCCACCAGGCTGCGGCGGTTCTCATGGGCGGGGCCCGTCAGCTCGACCGCAGAGTCAAGGCGTTCGATCATCGCCCCCACGCACCGTGTGCTGCGAACACACTGTCGGCCGGTGAGTGCGAGAGATGGACCTCCGCGCTCTGCCTGGCATCTATCAAGCAGCCACAAGACTTCCATGGCGATTAAAGATTTTCTGAAATATCTTCGCAGAAAATATGCTTTGTAGTTCAACCGGCGCTTATCTATTTTCTTTTACATGACAAACAGTTGTTGCGTTGGCTCTGGCGCGATTTTGTCTGTCCAGAGCGACTGAAATCACAAGAGTTTCTTTCGGCAATGAAGCCCTGGCGCGCAAGCACGACCGCCACCAGAGTAAGCACCGGCAGAACGAGCTTCTCGAGATACGCCGCGGCAGGGGCGGTGATCGGGAAGTAGGACGTCGCCGGGAATAGATTGAAGGTGACGGCGAACAGGAAGACGAGGATGGTCGCGACGAGGAACTCCGGCGCCGATACGATCGCCAGCGTCGCGGTGGCGACGATCCGATCAAAGGCCGAACCGGGTTGCATTGCGGACTTCAGCCCGAGGGCTATGGACAGCGGGACCGCGATGAGCGTCGCACCCCCTGCCAGCAAGAGGGTGTAAGGCATCCGAAGGGCGACGATTTCGGCAATGCTCCTTTGTGTCGCGAGCGAAGTACCGAGGTCGCCGACGGCCAGATTGCTCAGCCAATCCAAGTAGCGGGCCCATGCCGGGCGATCGAGGCCCAATTGCTCTCGGATAA
>JAWWCG010000132.1:0-8177 GCA_033720555.1 Kiloniellales bacterium
GCGTCCGACAGGATGGCCGGGTTGACGAAGGCGATGTAGGCCATGGTGAGGAAGGTCGTGCAGCCGGCGACGATCTCGCGCCGCGCGGTGGTGCCGTGCTCGCTCAGCTTGAAGTAGGACTCCAGCATCCCCAGTGGCATTCCCCGTGGCATCCCCAGTGGCATCCCCCGTCTCCCCCGACGCCGTCTCCCTGGCCCAGAACCCCTGGCCTGGAACCCCTGGCCCGGCAAGCACAAGACGCCGCCGGTCCCGCTATTGTCAAGCCGCCGCGGCCGGCCCCTGCGAAGACCGGCGGCGCCTCGCCGAGAGCGGCCGCGCGCCCGCGCCCGCGCGCGCTCCCCGCCATGGACAAGACCGGGGGCTTCTCCTACTCTCGGCCAGCCTTTCGAGGGGTACCGCGCGAGTCGCCGTCGGCGAGGTCGTGCGGCCCGCCCATCCTGCCCATGCCGCCGCACCGGGACCGCCATGCGACTGTCCGCCTATTTCCTGCCCACCCTGAAAGAGACGCCCGCCGAGGCCCAGATCGTCTCGCACCGCCTGATGCTGCGTGCCGGCATGATCCGCCAGGCGAGCGCCGGGATCTACTCCTGGCTGCCGCTGGGCTTCCGGGTGCTGAAGAAGATTGAGCAGATCGTGCGCGAGGAGCAGGACCGCGCCGGCGCCCAGGAGCTGCTGATGCCGACCATCCAGGCGGCCGACCTGTGGCGCGAATCCGGCCGCTACGACGACTACGGCAAGGAGATGCTGCGCATCCAGGACCGCCACGGGCGCGAAATGCTCTACGGCCCGACCAACGAGGAGCTGATCACCGACATCTTCCGCGCCTCGGTCAAGAGCTACCGCGACCTGCCGCGGATCCTCTATCACATCCAATGGAAGTTCCGCGACGAGGTGCGGCCGCGCTTCGGAGTCATGCGCGGGCGCGAGTTCCTGATGAAGGATGGCTATTCTTTCGACTTGAATTATGACGCTGCACGAAAGTCTTATAACAAGATGTTCGTGTCATACCTTAGGACATATGCGCGCATGGGCCTGAAAGCCATCCCGATGGAGGCGGAGACCGGGCCGATCGGCGGCGACCTCTCCCACGAGTTCGTCATCCTCGCCGACACCGGCGAGACCGAGGTGTTCTGCCACGCCGACCTGCTCGACTACGACGTGCTGGCCGAGACGGTGGACTACGACGGCGATCTCTCGCCGATCGTCGACTTCTGGACCAAGTTCTACGCCCGCACCGACGACAAGCACGACGCCGAGGCCTTCGCCGCGGAGGTGCCCGAGGCCCGGCGCGTCCAGCGCCGCGGCATCGAGGTCGGGCACATCTTCTATTTCGGCGAAAAGTACTCCGCGCCGCTCGGCGCCGTCGTGACCGACCACGACGGCAGCCAGACGACGGTTCACTCCGGCTCCTACGGCATCGGCGTCTCGCGCCTGGTCGGCGCCATCATCGAGGCCAGCCACGACGACAACGGCATCATCTGGCCGGAGCCCGTGGCGCCCTTCAAGGTCGGGCTGATCAACCTCAAGGTCGGCGACGGCGGCTGCGACGCGCTCTGCGAGAACCTCTACGCCAGCCTGCGCGCCGCCGGCGTCGAGGTGCTCTACAGCGACCGCGAGGAAAGCCCGGGCGCCAAGTTCGCCGAGATGGACCTGATCGGCCTGCCGTGGCAAGTGGTCGTCGGGCCGCGCGGCCTCAAGAGCGGCGTCGTCGAGCTCAAGGCCCGGGCCGGCGGCGAGCGCGTGGAGCTGTCGTCGGAGTCCGCCCTGGCGCGATTGACGGACTAGCGCCCATGTTCTTCAGCGCTTTCGAGCGGCTGATCGCCTTTCGCTATTTGCGTGCGCGTCGGCAGCAGGGCTTCATCTCGGTGGTCGCCTTCATCTCGCTGATCGGGATCCTCCTGGGCGTGGCGACGCTGATCATCGTCATGTCGGTCATGAACGGCTTCCGCCAGGAGCTGCTCGGGCGCATCCTCGGCGTCAACGGCCACATCACGGTGTTCCCGCTGGAGGTGTCGCTCGGCGACTACGACCGCCTCGCCGAGCGGCTGCGCGCCCTGCAAGGCGTCAGCGACGTGGTGCCGCAGATCCAGGCCCAGGTGATGGTGAGCGAAGAAGGCAACGCCGTCGGCGCGCTGGTCCGCGGCATGAAGGCGGAAGACCTGGCGAGCCGGGCGGCGATCTTCGAAAGCCTGTCGGACGCGGCGCTCGAGCGTTTCGCGGCCGGCGAGGGGGTGCTGGTCGGCCGCCGCCTGGCCGAGCAGCTCCGCCTCGGGCCGGGCGACGAGATCACCCTGGTCTCGCCGCGCGGCAACCAGACCGTCGTCGGCACGCTGCCGCGGGTCAAGGCCTACCCCATCGCCGGCCTCTTCGAGGTCGGCATGTACGACTACGACAACTCCTTCGTCTTCATGCCGCTCGCCGACGCCCAGACCTTCTTTCGCCTGCCGGGTGAGGTGAACGCCCTGGAGCTGTTCTACGTCGATCCCGAACAGGTGACGACGCGCCGCATGGATCTGATCGAGGCGCTGGGCCCGGGCTTCCGCACGGTCGACTGGCAGCGCGCTAACTCCGGGTTCTTCAGCGCCATCCAGGTCGAGCGCAACGTCATGTTCCTCATTCTGTCGCTGATCATCCTGGTCGCCGCCTTCAACATCCTCTCCGGCCAGTACATGCTGGTGAAGGGCAAGGGCCGCGACATCGCGATCCTGCGGACCATGGGGGCGACCCGCGGCAACGTGATGCGGATCTTCTTCCTGAGCGGCGCCAGCGTCGGCATCGCCGGCACGCTGGCCGGCGTCGCGCTGGGCGTCGCCTTCGCCGACAACATCGCGGTGATCCAGGGCTGGCTCGAAAGCCTGATCGACCAGCGGCTGTTCCCGGCGGAGGTCTACTTCCTCTCCCAGGTGCCGGCCGAGGTCGATTATCTCGAGGTCGGGCAGGTGGTGGGCATGGCGATCGCGCTGTCGTTCCTGGCGCCGATCTTCCCGGCCTGGCGCGCCGCGCGGCTCGATCCGGTGGAGGCGCTGCGCTATGAGTGAGCCGGCGCAGGCGGCCCGCGGCCCGGGAACGCAGACGGGGTCGGGCAAAGGCCTGAGGCTGACGGGCGTGGTCAAGAGCTTCCGTCAGGGCGACCGCCGGCTCGACGTGCTGCAGGGCGTCGACCTGGCCATCGCGCCCGGCGAGATCGTCGCGCTGGTCGGGCCGTCGGGGGCGGGCAAATCGACCCTGCTGCACATCGCCGGCCTGCTCGAGCAGCCAGATGCCGGCGAGGTCTGGCTCGACGGCGGCGATTGCGCCGCCCTGCCGGACAGCCGCCGCACCGCCTTGCGCTGCCGGACGCTCGGCTTCGTCTATCAATACCATCATCTGCTGCCGGAGTTCTCGGCCTTGGAGAACGTGCTGATCCCGCAGATGGTCGCCGGCCGCGGCCGCGGCGAGGCCCGCGAGGCGGCGCGCGCCCTGCTCGAATCGGTCGGCCTCGGCCAGCGGGTCGACCACCGGCCGGGCCAGCTCTCCGGCGGCGAGCAGCAGCGCGTCGCCATCGCCCGGGCGCTCGCCAACCGGCCGTCGGTGCTGCTGGCCGACGAGCCGACCGGCAACCTCGACCCGCACACCGCCGCCGACGTCTTCGCCGTCTTGACGGCCCGGGTGCGCGAGGGCGGCCTGGCGGCGCTCATCGCCACCCACAACCTCGAGCTGTCGCGGCGCATGGACCGTGTGCTCAGCCTCGAGGACGGCCGGGTGAGCTAGGCCGGCGATTCCGGGCCGGTGAGGTGGGCCGGCGGGTTTAAACTGGGAGTTGGGGCAGGAGCAGCCATGGCGCACGCCGATTTCGTTCACCTGCGGGTTCATTCCGCCTATTCCCTGTCCGAGGGCGCGATCAAGGTGAAGGCGCTCGCCAAGCTGTGCGAGCGCCACGCCATGCCGGCCGTGGCGGTCACCGACAAGGGCAATCTGTTCGGCGCCCTGGAGATCTCGGGGGTCCTGTGGGAGGCGGGCGTGCAGCCGATCGTCGGCTGTCTGCTGCAAATCGCCCGCGACGACGTCGAGGCGCGCGGAGCGAGCCAGGCGGCCACCGACGAGATCCTGCTGCTGGTCCAGAACGAGGCGGGCTACCGCAACCTCTCCCGGCTGGTGAGCCTCGCCTATCTCGACGCCGAGTCGGCCAACGGCCCGCGGGTGCTGCTGGACGCGCTGGAGCGCCACGCCGACGGCCTGATCGCCCTGATCGGCAGCCCGCAAAGCGCGCTCGGGCGGCTGCTCGGCGAGGGCCGGGCGCCGAAGGCCGAAGACGCGCTGGAGATGTACAAGCGCATGTTCGACGGGCGTCTCTACGTCGAGATCATGCGCCACGACCTGCCCGAGGAGGCGGCGATCGAGGACGCCCTGGTCGATCTCGCCTATCGCCACGAATTGCCGCTGGTGGCGACCAACGACGTCTATTTCGCCGACGAGGCCATGTACGAGGCGCACGACGCGCTGCTGTGCATCGCCGACGGCGCCTACGTGAACCAGCCGGACCGGCGGCGCCTGACGCCGGACCACCGCTTCAAGTCGGCCGAGGAGATGCGCGCTCTCTTCGCCGACCTGCCCGAGGCCGTCGACAACACCCTGGCGATCGCCCGGCGCTGCGCCTACCGCCCGGAGCCGGTCGCGCCAATCCTGCCGCCGTACCCCACGGAGGCCGGCCGCGACGAGGCCGAGGAGCTGCGCGCCCAGGCAGAAGCGGGCCTGGCGCAGCGCCTGGAGAGCCACGTCTACCGCCCGGAGATGACCGCGGCGCAGCGCGAGGAGGCGGCGCGGCCCTACCGCGAGCGGCTGAAGTACGAGCTCGACGTGATCCGCCAGATGGGCTTTCCCGGCTACTTCCTGATCGTCGCCGACTTCATCCAGTGGGCCAAGCGCCAGGAGATCCCGGTCGGCCCCGGCCGCGGCTCCGGCGCCGGCTCGGTGGTCGCCTGGGCCTTGACGATAACCGATTTGGATCCATTGCGTTGGGGCTTGCTGTTCGAGCGCTTTCTCAACCCCGAGCGCGTCTCGATGCCGGACTTCGACGTCGACTTCTGCCAGGACCGGCGCGACGAGGTGATCCGCTACGTGCAGGCCAAGTACGGCGCCGACCACGTGGCCCAGATCATCACCTTCGGCAAGCTGCAGGCGCGCGCCGCCCTGCGCGACGTCGGCCGGGTGCTGCAGATGCCCTATCCCCTGGTCGACCGGCTGTGCAAGATGGTGCCCTACAATCCGGCCAATCCGGTGAGCCTGCAGCAGGCGATCGACGGCGAGCCGCAACTGCAGGAGGCGCGGGCGCACGACGAGGAGGTGGCCCGGCTGCTCGACGTCGCCCTCAAGCTGGAGGGGCTCTACCGCAACGCCTCGACCCACGCCGCCGGCGTGGTGATCGGCGACCGGCCGCTCGACCGCCTGGTGCCGCTCTACCGCGACCCGCGCTCCGACATGCCGGCGACCCAGTTCAACATGAAGCACGTCGAGAGCGCCGGCCTGGTGAAGTTCGACTTCCTCGGCCTGAAGACGCTGTCGGTGCTGGCCCGGGCGCGCGACCTGATCCGCGAGCGCCAGCCGGACTTCGACCTGGAGGCCATGCCGCTCGATGACCCGGCGACCTACGAGCTGCTGAGGCGCGGCGAGACCGTCGGCGTGTTCCAGTTGGAAGGGACGGGCATGCGCGACGTGCTGCGCCGGCTCAAGCCCGACCGCTTCGAGGACATCATCGCCGTGGTGGCGCTCTACCGCCCCGGCCCGATGGACAACATCGACAGCTACATCGCTCGCAAGCACGGCGAGGAGGCGCCGGACTACCTCTATCCCTCGCTCGAGGGCATCCTGCGCGAGACCCACGGCATCATGATCTATCAGGAGCAGGTCATGCAGATCGCCCAGGAGCTGGCCGGCTACAGCCTGGGCGGGGCGGACCTGCTGCGGCGCGCCATGGGCAAGAAGATCAAGTCCGAGATGGAGGCCCAGCGACGGGTGTTCATCGACGGCGCGGTGGCGCGCGGCGTCGGCGAGGCCAAGGCCTCGCAGATCTTCGACCAGGTGGCCAAGTTCGCCGGCTACGGCTTCAACAAGAGCCATGCCGCGGCCTATGCCCTGATCGCGGTCCAGACCGCCTATCTCAAGGCCAACCATCCGGTCGAGTTCATGGCCGCCTCGATGAGCTACGACCAGAACAACACCGACAAGCTGAACCAGTTCCGCCAGGAGCTGAGCCGCCTGCGCATCGCCCTCCTGACGCCGGACGTGAACCGCTCCGGCGCCGACTTCCGCGTCGAGCTGCCGGCCGAGGCGCCGCCCGCCATCCGCTACGCCCTGGCGGCGATCAAGAACGTCGGCGAGAGCGCCATGAAGGCGCTCGTGGCCGAGCGGGAGCGCGACGGCCCGTTCGCCGACCTGGACGATTTCGCCAGGCGCCTCGACGCCCGCCACATCAACAAGCGGCAGATCGAGAACCTCGCCCGCGCCGGCGCCTTCGACGGCCTCGAGCCCAACCGCCGCCAGGTCTACGAGGGCGCCGAGCGGCTCATGCGCCACGCCAATCTGGCCGCCGACGAGCGGGACTCCTCCCAGGCCAGCCTGTTCGGCGACGACGCCAGCATGCCGCGCGTCCGCGTCGCCCTGCCGGACGTGCCGGACTGGCCGGACATGGACCGCCTGCGCCACGAGTTCGACGCGATCGGCTTCTATCTCTCGGCCCATCCGCTGGAATCCTACGGGCGGACCCTGGAGCGCCTCGGCGTGGTCGCCTGCGAGGCCTTGCCCCAGGCGCTCGCCCGCGCGCCCGGCCGCAAGAAGATGGCCGGGATCGTGATCGGCAAGCGCGAGATCACCACCCGCCAGGGCAAGCGCCTGGCCTTCGTCCAGTTCTCCGACACCAGCGGGGTCTACGAGGTGTCGATCTTCGCCGAGGTGCTCGGGCGGGTGCGCGAGCTGCTGGACGCCGGCCGGCCGCTGCTGCTCAGCGTCGACGTCCGCCAGGACGGCGGCGACCTGCGGCTCAACGCCCAGGACATCTCGGCGCTGGACGAGACGGTCGCGAGCGCGTCGAGCGGCCTCAGGCTCTATCTCAATCACGCCGACCCGCTGGCCCAGCTCCAGTCCCTGCTGACCCGCGACGCGGACGGCCAGGGCAACGGCCGGCCGGCGCGCGGGCGCATCGCGCTGGTGCTGGCGACCGGCGACGGCGACGAGGTGGAGATGGCGCTGCCCGGGGCCTACCGCCTGTCGGCCGACATGCGCCGCGCCATCAAGGCGATTCCCGGCATGGTCGTCGAGGACTGCTGAGGCCGGCCGGCCCCGCTAAGCCCTTGCCTTTTCGGCCGCGCCCGTCTATCTAGCGGCCCGACCGGGGCGGTTGCGAGCCAAGCGAGGCGGAACCGCTCCCGGTCGACGACCTGGTTCGACGAGCTAAGTCAACGATCAGAAACGCACGCAGGCCTGCGGCCGCGCCGGGGGAGACATCCCCGCCGGCCGCTCCGGTGTCCGGGCGCCGCCCGGATGGACGCCTGCGGAGGCCCAACCGGAAAAGAGGACGATATGGCCTTTCCCACCTTCACCATGCGCCAGCTCCTGGAAGCCGGCGTGCACTTCGGTCACACCACCCGGCGCTGGAACCCCAAGATGTCGCCCTACATCTTCGGCGAGCGCAACGGCGTCCACATCATCGACCTGGAGCAGACCGTTCCCCTGCTGAACCAGGCGCTCGTCACCCTGCGCGAGGTGGTGGCCGGCGGCGGCCGGGTGCTGTTCGTCGGCACCAAGCGCCAGGCGAGCGACCTCATCAAGGATTCCGCCAGGCGCTGCGGCCAGTACTACGTCAACCACCGCTGGCTCGGCGGCATGCTGACCAACTGGAAGACCATTTCCCACTCGATCAAGCGGCTCAAGGAACTCGACGAGCAACTGTCCGACGACAACGTGGAGGAGACCTCGGGCCTCACCAAGAAGGAGCTTTTGAACCTGAACCGCGAGCGCGACAAGCTGGAGCGCGCGCTGGGCGGCATCAAGGACATGGGCGATCTGCCGAACATCCTGGTGGTGGTCGACACCAACAAGGAGCACATCGCCGTGGCCGAGGCGAACAAGCTCGAGATTCCGGTGATCGCGGTCATCGATTCCAACTCGGACCCCGAAGGCATCAGCTTTCCCATCCCGGGCAA
>JAWWCG010000133.1:0-8138 GCA_033720555.1 Kiloniellales bacterium
CCTCGCCCTCGGGCCGTGGGCGGATCCTCCTCACCGGACGCGCCATGACGGAGCCGTCTCTTCAGGCGGCGCCGGAAGCAGGTTCGAAGGGTCGAGGACGAGGGTGCCGAGCAGCGCCACCATGCGGCTCCGAATCGCGGGAGGACCGGCCGCAGGTTAGCCGCCCGCCGCGCGGCCCCGCAACGTTTGCCGGACGCGGCCGGCCGGCGACGGGCCGTCATCGGCCCGCACGCAGGGATGGACCGCCCATGCGTCGAAGGCTTAGGCGGCTTTCCTATCGGGGCCAGCGTCGCCCCGACCCGTGGTCGATGGAGAGAACGAGGCAAACGCCGGCAAGGGCGCGGCTCGCTCACGCCCGGCTGTTCGCCTCCCGGGGCTCAGGCGAATTCCCGCGCAACCGCGTCGGCGATTCTCGCGACATATTCATCGAACATGAGCTTGCCCTTCTCAGCGGTCGCCAGTTTCGCGGAATTGAGCGCGCCCGATCTCGGCAATGTCGGCCAGTTCTCGAACGTGACGGGGTAAACGTCATAGGGCGCAAAGCGCGCCGGAACATCCGTCGGAAGCTTCGACATATCGACCAGCTCCGGCCGGAGATGCAGCATGACCGAAGTTTCCATCATGCCCGCGTGCTCCAGCGGCCAGCTCGGAAACCCGTCGGGCCAGACGACCTTCTCGGTTTCCTCGCTGGTGAACTCGTAATAGCCGATCCGCAAGATCTTCATATCCGTGACAGCGGCGCGCGACAGCTCCTTCAGCGCAAGGTCGATACCTTCGACGATGAACATCGTGTTCTCGGAGTGGCCGTCCATGATGACGAGGCGGCGCGCGCCGTGACGGGCCAGCTCGGCGATGATGTCTCGGACGCTCGAAATCATCGCCTCGCCGCTGAGGCTCGTGGTTCCGGGAAAGTGGTTGCCGCCGCCGGAACGGGGCTGCGACTTGTAGCCATAGGCGAGCGACGGCGCGACGAGGCCGTCGATCTCGCGCGCAACCGCCTCCGAGATTTCCCGGGGGATCAGTTCGTCGCAGTTCATCGGAAGATGGGGGCCGTGCTGCTCCAGCGCGCCGACCGGCAAAAAAACGGCCGGCTGCTGTTCGCGTATCCGCGCGTCGTACTCGGTCCAGTCCATTTGCTCGATCCTGACCGGATCCTTATGTGCCATAACTTATCCTCCTCTTGGTCACCCTTTTCATCGGGCTTCCGGAATAACGAGCGTGTCCCGAGCTTCGAATGTCAGCTTGACTTCCTCGTTGGTTCGAAGGCTCAGGTGCTGCAGCGCGCGCTGCTGAAGCTGCACTTTGAATTCCTGGCCGTTATGAGCCTCGCACACGAGCGTGACCACGTTGCCGACGAAGCTCTCGCCGACCAAACGCGCAACGAGTTCATTCTCCGCGTCCGCTGGCGAGTCCTTTCCGATCGACACGAGATCCGCGCTCACCACCAGGTGCACCCTGCCCCCCTCGGCTGTTTCGGTATTCGACGGGTTAGAGGACGCGAAACGCCCCACTTTCGTCTCGACGACATAGGCGTCGGCGGTTCGAGAAACGACGACGCCATCGAGGATGTTGTTGGTGCCCACGAACTCGGCAACGAAGCGGGTTCTGGGCGCCCGATAGACCTCCAAGGGGCCGCCGATCTGCTGTATCTCGCCCTTGTTCATGATGACGACCCGGTCGGCCATCGCAAAGGCCTCGGACTGATTGTGCGTGACATAGACGAAGGTGATGCCAAGCGAGCGCTGCAGTTCGGAGATCTCCGTTTGCATCCTCACCACCATGTTGGCATCGAGAGCGGACAGCGGTTCGTCCAACAGGAGCACTTCCGGCTCGAGGACGAGAGCCCGGGCAAGGGCGACACGTTGCGCCTGCCCGCCCGACAGGGTGCTCGGACTGCGCTGGGCGAGCTCCGCGATGCCCAGGCGCTCGAGCCACTTGAGCGAGCGTCGTGTGCGTTCCGCCTTGCCGACATTCTCGTTGCGAAGACCGAAGCCAACGTTGTCCAGAACGGTGAGGAATGGAAAGAGCGCGTAGTTCTGCCAAACCAAAGGCATGCGGCGAAGCCACGGAGGACGGCCGCTGATCGTCTCGCCGTGCATTTGGATCGAACCGGCGGTCGGATGTTCCAAGCCCGCCAGCATGCGCAGCGTCGTCGTCTTGCCGCATCCGCTCGGACCCATGATGGCGACGAAATCGCCGCGATCGATCTCCAGATTGAAATCCTTGACCGCCAGGACGTCGTCAAAGCGCTTTTCGACGCCGCTAAACGTGAGGAGCGGCTCGCCCGAGCGAGCGAGCGCCGGCTTCATGTCCGTCATTCGGCAGCACTCTGTTTCTTCTGGCGCCCTTGACTGAAGATCAAAGCCACTTGGGCGAGCACCACGAGGATCAGGGACAGCGTGAAAGTGAAGCTGCCAATCGCGTTCACGCTGGGACTGGCTTGGCGCGCGACCAGATTGAGCACCTTGACCGGCAGGGTGTCCTCCAGGCCCGACACGAACCAGGCGATTGCGAACTCATCCAAGGAAACGGCGGCCGTGATGAAAAGCGAGGCGAGAATCGCCGGCATGCAGAACGGCACGATAACCATCCGCATGGTCCGCCATTCATTGGCGCCAAGGTTCCATGCCGCCGCCTCCAAGTTCTCGTCCATCTGGGCCAGCCTGAGGCGGGTGATCGCCATCGCGAAAGGCGTGCAAAGAACCACGTGGGCGATGATCACGGAGTGCAAGGCGCCCGACAAGCCGACCTGCGACAGGAAGATCAGCATCGCCACGCCAAGTATGAGCACGGGGACCATCGGCGGGATGATCCCTATCGCGACGTATATCTTCTGCCCAAGGAACCGATAGCGGTAGTCCACGTAGGCAGCGCCGAAGCCGATGAAGGTGGACAGGAGCGACGTCACACCCGCGACGATGAGGCTTCGCCGAAAGGCGTCGGCGAAGGCAGGCTCTTCCAGCACACGCTGGTACCAGATCGTGCTGAACTCGGTCAGCGGCAAAGTCGGAAACCTGTTCTCGCTGAAGGAGAACAGGAAGCTCACGGCAATCGGGGCGAAAATGAAGGCGAACACCAGGACGACGTAAAGCCTTATCAAGATACGCATGATCAAGATACGCATTGCATCATCCCCGCTTGCCGCGGCGCGGCGCGCCGCCATAGACGAAGGCCATGGCGCCGGCCACGACCAACACGAGGGTCAACACCATCAAGACCGCGATCACCGAAGCGCGCGGCCATTGAAGACCGCCACGCACTTGATCGACGATCAGAATGCTCAGGGTCGGCGGGTTCGAGCCGCCCAACACCTGCGGGCTGATGAGATCGCCGAAACTCAGGACGAAAGCAAAGGCCGCGGCCAGCACAATGCCGTTTCGCGCCGCGGGAATCGCCACCCGAAAGATTGTCTTGCGCGGCGTGCAGCCGAGGTTGTGTCCAGCCTCGATCAGGCGCCGGTCCACGCCCGCAAAGCTGAAGAGCTGAAGCAGCAGGACCAGTGGCATGACGAGGGTCAGGTATCCGACGACCGAGCCGAAGAGATTGTTGATCATCTGGATCGGACCGATGTCGAACCAGCCGAGCACGGCGTTGACCACCCCTTGATCGCCGAGCATGGTGCGCCAGGTGTAGGTGCGCACGAGAAAGCTGGTGAAGAACGGGGCCATGATCAGGCATGCGCCGAGGAGACGAATCCTCGGCGAGGCCTTCAGGCCGAGGTAGTATGCGCAGGGCAAGGCCGTCACCGTCGCCACGGCCGCGGCAAGCGCAGCCCCCAGCAAGGACCTCAGATAGGCGTCCCAAACGTAGCCGGCGCTCAGTATGGTCTGCCAGTTCGCCAGCGTCAGGTCGGCTGTGAGCAGGTAGTTCCGGACCGACCAAAAGGTCATGACCACCATGAAGACGACGGGCGCCACGAAGAAAGCGCCCTGCCAGAACGCCAAGGGTCCCGCGAACAGGGCGATGAACAGATTGCGGGAGACCCGGGTGGAAGAGCGCTCGCCGGCGAGCGCCCGTCCACCCGGCGCCAAATCGTTGTGCCCGGACACTGGACCGATCCCCGGGTGACCTCGAGGCTAGGGAGTCGACCTAGAGGTTCTGGAACTGCGTATAGGCCTCCTGCCAGCTTTCCATCGACTGCTTCTTAGGCAGGCGGCGCGGGATGATTCGCCCGGCTCGGAGCATGGCCATGATGTTGTCGTCCTGCTCGGTCATATGCAGCATCTTGGCTTCCTCCGGATTGACCTCGATGAGGCGATTCCAAGCGTCCTCGCTCGGGCCGTTGGCCATGTAGGACGATTTTGTCATGAGCCGTAGCTGGCCCTCCACCCCGGTCAGGTATCGCACGAGCTCCTTGGCTGCTTCGAGACGGGGCGTTTCGTTGATGATCGAGACCGACTCCGTCCACATGATCGCGCCCTCCTTGGGAACGGCGCTTTCAATATTGTGGTTGGCGCGCTGCAGAAGTCCCGTCATCCAATCGCCGCAGCCCGGGATGACGTAGGCGCCGCCGTTGGCCAGAGAATCGAACACCCCGGCGAAGTTCCAGAAACCGGCGACGTTGGGCTTGAGCGAGAACATGTGCTCCTTCAGCGCTTCGAACTGGCTGTCGTCGATGTTGTAGGGATCCTTGTGGCCCATATCGGCGCTGATGCAGCCCATGACCGGAAGATACCAATCGCGCATGCCCAGTTTGCCTTTGACGGCGTCGCTCCACATGACGTCGTAGGACGACACCTCCTCGGCGGAGAGCTTTTCGGGATTGTAGGCGAGTCCGTTGTAGCCCCAGCTTGTCATCAGGGCCATAAGTTTGCCGTCGAACCAATGCTGCTCCCAGTTCCGGAACTCCGGGAAGAAGCTGTCCATGTCGTAGTCGCCCGGGTTCATCTCCTGAAGCAGGCCGGCATCGGCCAGCAGCTCCACGTAAGGCGCATCGCTCGTCACGAGATCGAAGGTGCCGGGCGGAGAGCCGTGGATGAGCGCCAGCATCTTCTCTCCGTCGGCATACTCCTTGGCCCGGATCGTGATGCCCGTCGCTTCCTTGAACGGCCCGACCACCTCGTCGGCGGAGTGGCCCGAATAGGTCAGCCAGTTCAGCTCCTTTTCCTCCGCGGAGGCCGTGCGAATCACCATCGGCGCGGCCAGCGCGATCGAGCCCAATGCGGTTCCGTATTTGAGAAACGATCGCCTCGTGTGCCTGCGCGCTGGCGTCGATTTCTGTCGTGTCCTCGGCATCTTGTCCGTCCCTCCCGTGACGATGTACTTGATGTGTGCGTCTGGCATGCTTTGGTGTTCGCGGCTAAGTGGTTGCGTGCCTCTTGACTCCCCTGCGGTGGGAAGCGGGCGCCGTTGGCCGAAAAGTGAATGCACTTCAATAATGAACAGACTACAATATTCTGTCAAGACTGGTTCTATGAGATGCGCAAGCCCGTAGGTTTGAGAGAACGCAAGAAGGAACGGACCCGGCAGGGAATTCTTGCCGCGGCGCACGAGCTGTTTCTTCGCAAGAGCTACGACGAGACCATAATGGAGGAGATCGCGGCCCGCGCGGATCTGGCAGTGGGCACGCTGTACAACTACTTCCCGTCCAAGGGCGAGCTGCTCCTGTCCTTGATCGCCGATTCGGACGATCGCTATCTCAAGGCGGGCCAAGAGCTGATCTCCGATCCGCCGGTGCGGGCGGACCAAGCGCTCACCGAGATCATGGTGCTCGCGACCGAGCACTGCGTGCGTCAGTTGGGCAAATCGATTTGGCGTCACGTCTCGGCAACGGCCATGACCAACGCCGGCTCCACGTTCGGTCGCCAATACGGCGTGACCACGCAAAAACACGAGCAATTGGTGGTCTCCATGATCCGCGCTCTGCAAGCGCGGGGGGATATCCGACCGGACGTCGATCCGCTCGACGCCGCGCATTGTCTGTTCTCGATGAAGTCGAAGCTGTTCATGAACTTTGTCGCCGACGACGACATGGCGCTCGAAGACCATCGAGAAGAAGTCCGAAAGGGCGTGCGATACTTCCTGGCGGGCATTCGCGGCGGCACCCGGCCATCCGGACGCCGGATGAGACAAGGTGCTTGAGGCAGCCGTTCGCTAAGCGGCCCGCGCCTTTTTTTTTGCGATCGCGACCTTCAAGGAACGCTTGCCGGACGGCGATGTCCGCAAGCAGCTCCACAGCGTCGAGGGCGACCGGATTCGCTGCGCCGGCGGCGGCGCGAGCCTCGACCTCATGCGCGATCTGATCGGCCGCGCCCAGCGGAGGCGCCGCAGGGCCTTCGAGCGCCACTTCGGCGCGACGCCGCGCGCGTTGCGGATGACCTGGCGGCGGCGGCAGAGCCAAACCTAGCTGCCGGAGATCCGCCGCCTGTCGGTGTCGGCGCGCGAGCTCGGCGGGCGGCAGTAAAAAGCCCGGCCGTCCCCAACATCCCCACGCGTCACCGACGCGGGACCTTCGCCCCGCGCCCCTTGGCGTGGCGCGAACCGCCAGGAAATGCGCCAGGGAGAAAACCGCCGGTCTGTGGCATACGCCACTGCGCCGCCGCGCCACGGCCGCTATCTATGGGCCGAGCGGGTACGCGAAACCAGAGAAAGGACGGCGCGGTGTTGAAATCCTTGGCCCTCGTTCTCGTCCTCGCGGCTTTGGGAGACCAGCTCGCCGGCGCCTTGGGCGCGCCGGTCCCCGGCGCGGCGATCGGCATGACCGCCTTGATCGCCTGGTTCGCCCTGCGCGGCGGGCCCGACGAGTCCTCCGGCCGCCTGTTCGATGGCATGGCGCCCCACCTGCCCCTGTTCTTCGTGCCGGCCGCGGTCGGGATCGTGACCGGGGCGGAGCTGCTGTCTCAGGCGTGGGTCTATATCGCCGCCGCCATCGCGCTCGGCACCGCCGCGACGATCGCGGCGACGGGGATGGTGGCTCAAGCGCTTCTGCGCGCGCCTCGGGACCGCCGGGCGAAATGACGGATCTGCTGGCGACCCTCCAGGCGCACCCGCTGTTCGGGCTCTCCGTGACCTTCGTCGCCTACGCCGTCGCCATGGCGGTGTGGCATTGGCTCGACCAGCCGGCGGTCGTGCATCCCGTCCTGGTGGCCACCCTGCTGGTCGCGATGCTGCTGATGGCGACCCGCATGGACTACGCCAGCTACGTCGACCAGACCCAGATCCTCACCGAGGCGCTCAGCCTGGTGGTCGTGCTGTTGGCGGTGCCGCTCTATCGCCAGTTCCATCGCATCCGCGAGGCGGCGACCCCGATCGCCCTGGCCCTGACCATAGGCTCGGTCATGGCCCTGGCGACGGCGCTCGCCCTGCCCGCGTTGGGCGGCGCCAGCCGTGAGCTGCTGGCGACCCTGGCGCCGAAATCGGCGACGACCGCCGTGGCGGTCCAGGTCGCCGAGCACCTCGGCGGCGCCGCCGGGATCACGGCGGTCGTGGTCATCTCCACCGGCATTTTCGGCGCGGTCTTCGGCCCGGCCATCCTGGGCGCCCTGGGCGTGCGCGACCACTGCGCCCAGGGCTTCGCCCTCGGCGTCGCCTCCCACGCCATCGGCACCGCCCGCGCCTTCCAGATTTCCGACACCGCCGGCGCCTTCGCCGGGGTCGGGATGGTCCTCAACGGCTTGCTCACCATCGCGCTCGCGCCGATGGTGCTGGCGCTCTTGGACCGGTGACGTGAGGAACCTCGCGGCCGCCTCGCGTCACGCGGCCGGCGAACGTCCTGCGTCGCCTGCGCTCACCCGGAGGCGGCGAGGAAGATGACCAGCATGAGTATGAACGCGCCGATCACCCCGAGGCCCATCTTGTCTTCTAGTTCCATTGCTCTACCTCCCATGTTCAGGCCGCGTCTACCGTAGTCGCCTGCCATCGCGGGATCAAGACGGCGCCGGTCCGGCACACCGGCGGTCAACGCGGGCGAAACATCCTGGCACACATTTGGGCACGGGATTGGGCGTGGGATTGGGCAGGAGCGCGGGGGATGGCGCCAAGCCGAAGGGCTGGGACGACGGCCCAGCCCTCTGATCTCGTTCGGAAAACCTGTGGTAGCGGGTGAGGGACTCGAACCCCCGACACGCGGATTATGATTCCGCTTCTAATACCATATATTTCGATAATTTAGTGACTTCATGTGCCGTTTATGTGCCATC
>JAWWCG010000134.1:0-8122 GCA_033720555.1 Kiloniellales bacterium
AGCGGCGATCTCCGCGTCGGCGCCCGGGTGGCGCTGACCTACTCGATCGGCGTTATAGCCGCTTATTGGACCCTCGAGCGGATCGCCGGTTTTGTCGCGTGAAGCGCGATCGCGGGGCATTCCAGAAACCGACGCGCGAAGGGCCGCCCCCTGATCGGCGAGCGGACGTCGGCCGAGGCGTGCGCGAACGCCCCTTTGCGGCCGCTTCCCGCCATCGGTGCGGCCGGCCTGTCATGTGGCTTCCTTTTCTTCGTCTGCTCCTCTCGGCCTGAAGGATGCCGCCCGGAAGGCCGCCGTTTAGAACAGGCAATTGCCGATATTTCCGCAAAAGACCGTAAGGTCTTTCAAGGACCATACTTGATGACGACTACCCACAACCCTGGGATTTCGCTGTAACACTCAAACTTCACGAAGCGAGTTTAAAAGTGCGTCGCGGCCACGCCGGATATGATGGCGTAGAATAGACTCGGCATCAGCGGCTTCGTTGTTTTCCAAAGCAGCTATCAACTCGCGATGCTCTTGGTTGGCTTGTCCGCCGCGATCAGAGCGGTAGCCTTCAATCCGTCGCTTCAGAGTCAAGCGTTCGAACGTCTGCACGAGAATGCGAACGATGTAACCGTTACCGGCCTGGCTGGCCAGCCTAATATGGAAATTGACGTCGGTAACAACGCGTTCTTTAATCAAGTGTTCCTGCAAAAGGTGGTCATATTTTCTCACAAGGTTCTTTAAATCGTCTATCACACTCGATGGCAATGGCCCGCGCGCAAGTGTCTCGCGAAGGGCCTGCGCCTCGAGCGCTTCCCGTGCACTGTACAGCTCTAAAGCTTCGTCGTGCGTCATTTCGGCTACATAGAATCCTCGACGCGGTATCCGTGTAACAAAGCCTTCTTGATATAGCCGCTCGAGCGCCTCGCGAACCGGAGTGCGAGAGACATTCAAGTAAGTGGCGAGGTCCTGGTGCACAAGCTTGCAACCCGGTCTCGCTCGCCCTGAAAGAATCAAGCTTTTCACGCTGTTGTATGTGGCCTCACTGCTGCTGATTGCTTCATCCGCTTCAGATGCCCCAGCGATCGCAGACAGGTAGTCCCAGGTTTTGTCGAGCGGGTCCATTGGTGGGTTTCTTCTTCCAGTTCATGAACGGTGACATAAACTCAGCACCGAGTTACAACCATCATCGTCAAACCTTCATCGATTCGAGCCGCCTCCGGCTTTTGAAGATTCAGATCAATGGGCGATGAAAGGTCTCAATGGAAAATGCCCCTGTATTTTCGTGAGCCCAAAAAAGAAGTGAGCACTCTGCAATAGATTCACACGGCCATGTTCCGAAATGCGCGACGCGCACGGGCTCGTAGTTGCTGAACAAAAATTCCGTTCCTGCATACCCATAACCGTGGACTAGATGATAAACATATGAGCTTCAATTAAAATACGGCTGTGGTTGTTTCACATGAACCGGTAACCACCGATGCTCAACGACAATTTGGATCCAGATCGAGTTCTAAGCTCTGCACCCATATTAAGGGGATCGCCCTTTGTGGTCTGAGGCGATCCAAGCTTCCAAAGGGCGGGCGCTTTGAGAGGGACTATCCCCGCGATGTGACGGAGGCGGAGCGGGCCCTGATCGCGCCGCTTCTGCCCGACAAGCCGTGTGGCATGGCGCGGGTGGCCGATCGCCGCGTGATCAGCGGCATTTTCCACATTCGGCGCACAGGCGCGCCCCGGCGCGAGCGACCGGCGCGCTACGGGCCCCATACGACGGTCTAGAACCGCGACACCCGAGGGGCCAAGCAGGGTGTCTGGCTGCGCGACTTCGAAACCTTGGCCGAGCGCTCGCCGGGGTCGCGTCATCTGATCGACTCCTTAGATCGTCCGGGCGCACCTGCACGCGGCCGACGGGGAAAAGAGGTGGCCGATCACGCCATCGGACGACCCCGCGCCGGACTGGGCCCTAAGATCCCTGTCGTCGTCGATGCCCGGGGCCTGCCGCTGCGCTTCCCGCTCAGCCCGGGGCAAGGCTCCGACGCAGCCCCCGTGCCGGGGCTGCGGGCCGATCTCCGCCCGGCCCGCGCCACGGTTGCCGATCGTGGTTGCGACGCCCGCCCCGTTCGCGATCCGATCGCCCACGGGTCCAAGGCGCACGCCATAACCCGTGCGACCCAGCGCGACCGCAAGGGAACCCCAAGGCTGGCTGTCGGGCGACCTGTCGCGGGGTCCTAGATCTCGCCGAGACTCCACTTGAGCGACGCCAGAGATTTCATCGTCGCCGAGTCATTCGTTGCCGTTCCACGCCCTCGCAACGCGACGATCGCAGGGTCGCGCCACGTCTCTTCGTCGCCCTGTTTTAAAGACCTCTATCGCCTCTCGATGCCATCATTCGACTGTCTCATAGTGCGCGCCGATGCCTCCTTCATTCGGGTGATTTGAAAGCTTATGAATTGGACTACAGTTGTCGGTCCTTTCAAAAAGTTCGAGCTAAAGATGCCTAGGGAGGCATTGCAAGATCGCAGAGAAGTCGGTCGGGGACGCTCGGGCGTCGTCTACTTCGAGCTCGGCGAGGATCGCGCGCCTCACGCGATAAAGGTGTTCACGGGCGAGGGTGCGAGCGCGGCCGTTCTGTGGCTTTTGACCGGGGCACCGAACCCTTACATCTGGAATGATAACGCCGTCGCGTCGGCGGTTTATCGGAGGCAGGTTCTAGCCACTCTGGTTCGCTATTGGTTCGGCGATCATCTGCGCTTGCCGCGAATGTACGGGTGGTCTTGGAGCGCCCGGCATCGCGCATTTCAGCTGGATGTCGAGTTTATCGACGGCCATCATGCGCCTCTCAGGCATCCCGAGCATTCGCAGAACGACACTTTGATTCATGAGCTGGTTCAAGAGGTCATGAAGCCTCTTCAGCGCCACCTCGTCGAGGCCGGGTTCGACGGCCTGCTGTGGCAGGCCGGACTGGGCAATCCCGTCGCGACCAACAACTTCATGATCGATACGTCAGATGCGAGGCCGGAGAGAACCCCGAGGAAGAAGACCTCGAACGTCGATGCAAGGAAAACAGAGCCAAGGCATGAAGGAGAGCGCCCTCCGATACTCAGCGACGGCGTTCGGGATTGTCCATCGGGACGACGCTGGGTGTGGATCGATCTTGAATCCGGCGTTCCCGCGCTATTTCCATTCAATCCCGTTCGATTGCTCGACTATTATCTGCCTAAGTCGTGGCGCCACGGCCGTCCCCTTTTCGACAACGTCGATATCGATCGTTTGGGAAACTATCTGAGGCGGCATCGCGCGCGGATCGAGGCGAACTTGGGCGCCCGGGCCGTTGAAGAGACCCTCGCCGCCTTCGCTCAACTCGAGCGGCGACAGTCGGCCTGGAAGGCTTTGGGCCGGCTCCGGCGGAGCATCACCTACGCGGCCAAGAGGGGAATTATATCGGACAAGCAAGCGCAACGTTATCTCGAGCGGCCGATCCGTTGGTACGCGAAAATGTCCGTCGCGTTCGTATCTTCTACGCTGCGCGATGCGACAAAATGGCTGACACGCCTTGGCTCGTCCCTGTCAGCGATAGACTGGAGGGCCGGCGGTCGTACGATATGGCTGTTCTTGTGCTCTCAACGCTTTCGCACGCGCCTGGCGCGACGTTACGTGTCGCGGCGGATCGGGTCCTGGGAGCGGCGCAGGCACCTTGTTGCGGCGGACTGCCATAGGCTCCGCAAGGAATTGCTCCACGACGAATCAGCCGAATATGTCACGGACTTCGGCGTTCACCTGGCGATCAAGCCGATCATGAAATCGGCGCAATGGCTGTTCGTGCCGGCCTTGATGGGAACGGGCGCGGTCGATCCGTTTTTCGGGGCGGCCCTCTTGGCCGGCGGCGGCGCCATCGCTCGCACGGCCTACACCTCCGGACGCGCGATCCAGGCTCTGCGACGAAGGCAGGAGCCGCCGCTGGTCGCGCTTGCGCTCGGGTTGGTGCCGGTCTTGGGCAACATCGCGTACCCCGCCCAGCTTGCCTACGCCGCGGAGCACACCCATACGCTCGCGCGATTCATCATTTACGACGCCCTTGCGTCTATCGGGCGCGCTGTCCCCGTCTGGGGCGGCCCGGACACCATGACCGAGCATTGGTTCATTCATCTGTTCAACGCGACTGAAAGGCTGCTCGTGCCTAGGCACTACCGGATCAGCACTACTTGATGGGAGGGCCTTATGCATATTCGCGCGATTTATTGGAGTATTCTTTTTGGTAGTTTTGTTCTGGCCGCTTCTACCTTGGCAGTTTCTATGCTGTTGGATATCAAAGGTGTCAGTGATCAGTTTCTGGGCGAGGACAAGCTAATCGAAAATCTATCGGCGCTGAGTTTTTTCTGTGTCTCCATCATGTCACTGGTCCTAGTTTATCGTGGCACTCGCCAAAAAATCCTCTGCGGTGTGCTAGCTATTCTTGGTATCAGCGGATTCTTAGACGAGGTTGGGTTCGGCACAAGATTGATTGATTCGAAGATCCATAAGGTCTATGGGGTACCTCTTGATGGATTACATGATCTCTTCACTATCGTGATAAGATGGCTTTCCAAATACGCTTCGACACCAGAGATACTGGCGTTCATTCTCGCAGTTGTGCTTATTGTATATATGTCAGCTAGGTGGGGGCGAAAACACATCTCAAGGCTGGTACAGCTTATCAAATCTGGGCCAGAATTCTGGTTTCTGTTCATCGCTATTGTATTTGCCGTAATTGCCTCGGTTATCGATCTGGATTTCTTTGACCATCGCTCGATCGAGGGCCAGGTATTTCAGTTTTTGGAAGAGATGTTAGAGCTCTATGTGGGTTTGGCTCTCTTGTTCTCTTGTATAAGTGTGTACCTGAAAGATTCAGTAGACAGACGCAGTCTTGGAAAAAATTGATGCATCAATCTTCAACCTTTGTTTGGCTCAAACTTCCCAGCGTGCGGTATCCAGCGTGCGGTATATAGTCACTCCCAGTCGAGATTATGGGTGAACTGGGGCCAAAAGCGGGAGGGCTGCGTTGGGTCAGGGGCGGCGCTAACCGGCGGTGGGAATGTCCGCATTGTGATACAGAAGCGGAAATCAGTGTCCGCCGTGGGCGTTCTCAATCCGGCGCTGGTTGCCTTCCCTTAGACCCATATGAGAGCCGCCGTCTCACGTAGGTGATGTCGCCGTGCGGTGCGCGGCCACCACCCGCCTTACGGTGCCACTTCCGCCCTCCAGCCGGCGGGCGATCTTGTATCCGCCTAGGCCGAGCGAACGCCCGCGTTCTTCCTGCGAATATTTCTGTCGCGGCTTTGGCCTCGCGGCGCTCACCTCGGCGACGTCCAGGGTGTCGGGTCCCGAGGAGGCCGAGGGCGCCCGCGCTCAGGTGCCGGCGTGCGCGGGATAGGACCTGAACTGGAACGGCACGCGGCCCTCGGTGCGGTCTCGGCTTGGGGTCAATCCGAAGCGCTTTCGGTAGACTCGCGCGAAGTACTCCGGCGAGGCGAAGCCGCACGCCACCGAGACCTGCAGGACCGACATTTCGGTCTGGGTGATCATGCCGCGGGCGCGGTCGAGGCGGACATCCATGTAATAGCGGCTCGGCGTGACCCCGGCATGCTCCCGAAACAGCCGCTCCAAGTGGCGCTGGGAGAGGCCGCAACCGGCCGCGATGGCCGAGAGCGGGCGGGGCGTCTCGAGATTGCGCTCCATGAGGACGATCGCCTCGCGCAGTTTTCCCGGCGCCGCGTAGCCGACCGGCTCGTGATGGCGCGGGCTCTGCGCCTCGGCGCTCGAGCGCAGGCGGTCGTGAAAGATGTAGCGGGCGGAGGCGTTGGCGAGGTCGATGCCGTGCTGCATCCGGATGATCTCCAAGGCCAGGTCGCCTGCCGCCATGCCGCCGCAGCAGGTCAGGCGATTGCCGTCGATCACGAACAGGGCGTCCGAGACCTCGATCTCCGGAAACAGCTCGCGGAAGGCGGCCGCGTGCTCGTAGTGGACGGTGACGCGGCGTTCCTTCAACAGGCCGGCGAAGGCGAGGACGAAGGCGCCGGTGTCGATCCCGCCCAAGGCCGCGCCGGCCCGCGCGCAGCGGCGCAGCCAATCGAAGATCCGCGGGTCGCGATATCTCTCGGGCGTCCAGCTCGCGCTCACGAAAACGAAATCGAACGCCGTCGGCGCCTGGGACAGCGCCAGGGTCTCGGCGACCGAGACGCCGTTGCTCGCCGTCAGGGGCGCCGCGTCGAGAGAGACGAGTCGCCAGCTATAGAGCGGGGCGGCGCTCAGGTAGTTGGCGGCGCGGAAGGGATCCAAAAGCGCCATGGTGGCCATGGCGTTGAACGACGGCAGGATGTGAACCGCAATGCGACAGGAGGTCGCGCCGGGATTCGCGCGCATCGGGGCCCTCGGATAGATGTCGCAAAATTATAGGCTTTAGGCGATTTTATACCGGAAGCGGGTCGGTGCCAGTGACAGTCTGTGGTCGTCACGTCGGGGCGCCTGGCGGGGCCACTCTAATTGGCCACCGCGATTTGCCACCGTGATGGGCCGGCGTCGGTCCCGCCAAAGCGCCGGCGGGGTCGCGAACGCCTTCCGCCCGGCGCCGCCGGAAGGCTGATCAGGAGGACGGGTCATGTCGATTCTGAGCCAGTCGGATTTCGCGCAGATCCGCTCGGGCTACGATCCGGCGCCCGAGAGATCCTATTCTCTCGATGCGGCCTGCTACCGCGAGCCGCGCTTCTTCGAGCTCGACCGCCGGGCGATCTTCCATCGCTCGTGGCAGTTTCTCTGCCATGCGGAAAAGCTGCGGGAACCCGGCAGCTATCTAGCCGCCGAGATCCAGGGCCAGCCGATCTTCGCGATCCGCGACGCCGAGGGCCACCTGCGCGGCTTCTATAACGTCTGCCGGCACAGAGGGCACGAGCTGCTGCGCAGCGAAGGCCAGGCGCGGGTCATAACCTGCCCCTACCACGCCTGGGCCTACGGCCTGGACGGCAGCTTGCGCACCGCGCGCTGCGCCGATCAGATCGAGGCCTTCGACAAGGCGGACTTCGGCCTCGTGCCGGTCCAGGTGGAGGAGTTCTGCTCCCTGGTCTTCGTCAACCTCGATCCCGGCGCCAGGCCGCTGGCCGAGCAGGCCGGAGACCTGGGCCGCGAGATCATGGCCTATGCGCCCGACCTGGAGCGCCTCACCTTCGCGCACCGGCTCACCTACCGGATCCAGGCCAACTGGAAGGCGGTGGTCGACAATTTCCTGGAGTGCTGCCACTGCCCGGTGGCGCACAAGGATTTCTGCACCCTGGTGGAGATGGACACCTACAAGGTGACCACGCACGCCATCTATTCCAGCCACATGGCCAAGGCCGGGCGCGCCGAGAACACCGCCTACGCGGTGGACGACGCCAGCGTGACCGACCACGCGGTCTGGTACCTCTGGCCCAACACCACCTTGATGCGTTATCCCGGCCGCGGCAACTTCATGGTCTGGCGCTTCATTCCCGTGGGGCCGGAGGAGACCTACGAGGAGTTCGACTTCTTCCTCGAGACGCCCGAACCCAACGACGCCGAGCGGGAGGCGATCCGCTACATCGACGAGGTGCTGCAGGTCGAGGACATATCCCTGGTCGAGAGCGTCCAGCGCGGCATGCGCACGCCGGCCTTTCGCCAGGGGCGCTATCTGATCGACAAGAGCGGATCCGGGCTGAGCGAGCACGCCGTGCACCATTTCCACGGCCTCGTGCTCGACGCCTATGCGGCGCTGGCGGCCCGATGAGCCGGGACGGCACGCTCCGCGACAAGATCGCCGTCGTCACCGGCGGGCGCGGCGGCATCGGGCGGGCCGTCTGCGCGCGATTTGCGCGAGAAGGCGCGCGGGTCTATGCGGCGGACCTCGCCGAAGGCGCCCGGGAGCTTCCCGACGGCGTCAGCTTCGCCAAGCTCGACGTGACCCGCGAGGACCAGGTCGGCGCCGTGATCGCCGAGATCGGCGCCGGGCATGGCCGCCTGGACATCCTGGTGAACGCGGCCGGAATCGAGATCGAGAAAACCATCGAGGACACCTCGCTGGAGGAGTGGAACCGGATCTTCGCCATCAATGTCACCGGAACCTTCCTGGTGAGCAAATACGCCTTGCCCC
>JAWWCG010000135.1:0-8013 GCA_033720555.1 Kiloniellales bacterium
GCCCTCCGCCGAGGCCGGCGCGACCTTCCACGAGACCCTGGAGTCCCTGCTCGGCGTCGCCGACGTGCTGTCGCTCAACTGCCCGTCGACGCCGGAGACCAAGGGCCTGCTCAACGCCGAAACCATCGCCCGCTTGCCGGCCGGCGCGATCGTCGTCAACACCGCGCGCGGCGCGCTGGTCGATGACGAAGATTTGATCGCCGCCCTCGCCTCAGGCAAGCTCGCGGCGGCCGGGCTCGACGTCTACAACGGCGAGCCCGACATCCACCCGGGCTACCGGAAGTTGACGAACACCTTCCTGCTACCGCACATCGGCAGCGCCACCCTGGAGACCCGGGACGCGATGGGCTTTCGGGCGCTCGACAACATGGACGCGATTTTCGCCGGGCGCGCGCCGCAGGACCGCGTCGCCTAGCATGGTGGCGGCCGCGGCGTCTCGTAGCGGCAAGACCTTAGGCACAAGCGTTCGTATGGAGGTTATGGCCAAGGCCGCGACGATAGTGTTTAATCCACATCGCTGAAGGCCCGGAGAAGGCCCGGCGAAGGGGGCGCAACGACAAGATTTTGGGACGGCTGATCCCAAGGTTACTCGATAACCCCAGTATCTTAATGTCAGTGTCTCAATGAACGAACGATAGGGAGGTTTCAATGGATTCGAAGATCAAAGTTCGCGATCGCACGCTTGCTCCTGAGAACCGGGAGAAAGCGTCCCGGCGCCGCTTCCTGACCGGCGCCGCCGGCGCGGTCGCCGGTGGTGCGGCACTGGTCGCCGCGCCCAACGTGTCGCGCGCCCAGACCGTCACGATCAAGATGCAAGGCGCCTGGGGCGCCAAGGACGTGTTCAACGACATGGCCATGGAATACGTCAACCGGGTCAACGAGATGGCGGGCGGTCGCCTGCAGATCGACTACCTGGTTTCCGGCGCCGTGGTGAAGGCCTTCCAGGTTCAAGACGCGGTCCACAAGGGCGTGCTGGACGGCGGCCATGGCGTGACCGTCTACTGGTACGGCAAGAGCAAGGTCGCCTCGCTGTTCGGCACCGGCCCGGTGTTCGGCCAGGACGCGCACCTCGGCCTGGCCTGGATCCACCGCGGCGGCGGCCAGGCGCTCTACGACGAGCTGATCCAGAACCTCGGCATCAACACCGTCGGCTTCTTCGCCATGCCGATGCCGACCCAGCCGCTCGGCTGGTTCAAGGAGGAGATCACCAGCGCCGAAGACATGGTCGGCTTGAAGTACCGGACCGTCGGCCTGGCGGCCGACCTCATGCAGGAGATGGGCCTCAAGGTCACCCAGCTTCCCGGCGGCGAGATCGTGCCGGCGCTCGAGCGCGGCGTGATCGAGGCCTTCGAGTTCAACAACCCGACCTCCGACCGCAGCTTCGGCGCCCAGGACGTGAGTAAGGTCTACATGATGGGCAGCTACCATCAGGCGGCGGAGTTCTTCGAGATCATCTTCAACAAGGATCTCTACAACTCGCTGCCGGCCGAGCATCAGGCGGTCCTGAAGTACGCGGCCGAGGCGGCGTCCTCGAGCAATTTCTGGACGGCCATGGACCGCTATTCCGCCGACCTGCAATGGCTCAAGAACGACGCCGGCGTGAACGTCTACCGCACGCCTCAGTCGATCATGAACAAGCAGCTCGAGGCGTGGGACGTCATGATCGACCGCTTGGAGGCGGAGGATCCCTTCTTCGCGAAAGTCTTGAAGTCGCAGAAGGATTTCGCGCACCGGGCGGCTTACTACATGCTGCTGAACCAGTGCGACTACAAGCTCGCCTTCGATCACTACTTCCCGGATGAACTCGGCTTCTAGTCATTGAGTCGGGGGGCGACAGACATCTGCAAAATCTGACCACACGGGGTGGCGCGTCGGCGCGCCGCCCCGTGCGCCCCTTCGTGTGCGATGCCGGCTGGCAGGACCGAACCCATGAACCGGTTGCTCTATTTCGTCGATAACCTGAGCGCGGCGATCGGCAAGGCCTTCGCTTGGTGCATTCTGGTGCTCACCGCGGTCTACGCCTACGAGGTCGTCGTCCGCTATGTCTTCCGAAACCCAACGGCCTACGCCTTCGACATGAGCTATCTCATGTACGGCGCCCTGTTCATGATGGCCGGCGCCTACACCCTGTCGCGCGACGGCCACGTCCGCGGCGACGTGATCTACCGGCTCTGGCCGGCGCGGGTCCAGGCCGGCATCGAATTGACGCTTTTGATCCTGTTCCTGGTTCCCGGCATGTTGGCGCTGATCTACGCCGGCGTCGACTACGCTGCGGAATCCTGGAGCTATCTGCCCTACGGGCCGGACGGCCCGCCCGGCGAGATCAGCATCAACAGCCCGGCCGGCGTTCCGGTCTCGCCCTTGAAGACCATCCTGCCGATCGCCGCCTTTCTGGTGCTGATCCAGGGCCTGGCCGAGATGGTGCGCTGCGTGATGTGCATCAAGGACGGCAAGTGGCCGGATCGCCTGCACGACGTCGAAGAGCTCGAGAAAGTGCTGCTGGCCCAGCGCCAACGCGAGATGGAGCAAGAGCGCATGGCGGCGGCCGGCGACAGCGAGGGCCCGAGATGACCGATCCTCAAGTCGCCTTGCTCATGCTGGGGGTGCTGCTGTTCGCCATCCTCCTGGGCTTTCCCATCTGTTTCACGCTGATCGCCATGGGCGTGGGCTTCGGCTTCTACGCCTACTACAAGCCCTGGGTCGCGTTCGAGGACAACAACATCTTCGACCTGCTGGTCAACCAGACCTATTCGGTGATGAGCAACGACGTGCTGGTGGCGGTGCCCCTGTTCTTGTTCATGGGCTATATCCTGGAACGCGCCAACATCGTCGACCGCTTGTTCTATACCCTCAACATCGCCGCGCGCTACATCCCGGCGTCGATGGCGGTCGCCGCGCTCGCGACCTGCGCCCTGTTCGCCACCGCCGTCGGCATCATCGGCGCCGTGGTCACCCTGATGGGCCTGCTCGCATTCCCCGCGCTCTTAAAGGCGGGCTACGACACCAAGTTCTCGGCCGGCGTCATCTGCGCCGGCGGGTGCCTCGGAATCCTGATTCCGCCCAGCATCATGCTGATCGTCTATGCCGCGACCGCCGCCGTGTCGGTGGTCCAGGCCTATGCCGCGGCCATGTTCCCGGGCCTGATGCTGGCGGGCCTCTACATGGTCTACGTGATCGGCCGCGCGATTCTCAATCCCAAGCTGGCGCCCAAGCCGCCGAAGGAGCAGACCGACATCCCGACCACGAAACTGGTTTGGATGCTGATCACCTCCTTCTTCCCGCTGGCCATGCTGATCCTGGCCGTGCTGGGCGCGATCCTGTTCGGCATCGCCTCGCCGACCGAGGCGGCGGCGGTCGGCTCGGCCGGCGGTCTGGTGCTGGCGGCGTGCTATCGCTCGCTGACCTGGGAGCGCTTGAAGGAATCGGTCTTCCTGACGGTGCGCACCTCGGCGATGGTCTGCTGGCTGTTCGTCGGCTCCTGGACCTTTTCCTCGGTGTTCTCCTATCTCGGCGGCCATGCGGTGATCGAGGAGTTCGTCCTCAGCCTCGACCTCTCGCCGGTCACCTTCCTGATCCTCGCCCAGATCATCATCTTCCTGCTGGGCTGGCCGCTCGAGTGGAGCGAGATCATCATCATCTTCGTGCCGATCTTCCTGCCGCTGCTCGAGCCGTTCGGGATCGATCCCCTGTTCTTCGGCATCCTGGTGGCGCTCAACCTGCAGACCTCGTTCATGACGCCGCCCATGGCGATGGCGGCCTATTACCTGAAAGGGGTGGCGCCGCCGCATATCCAGCTCGTGGAGATCTTCAAGGGGTGCTTCCCGTTCCTGTTCGTCGTCATTCTCGCCATGGTGCTGCTGTACAACTTCCAGGGCATCGCGCTGTGGCTGCCCGAGCAGATCTACAAGGTCCGGTGACGGGCGGCGGGCGGCCGGCATGGATGGCGGGCGGAGCGGGCCTGGGATCGAGGCGAACATGGAGCTGACGGAGCTAGGCGCAAGCGAGGCCGCGGCGGCGATCCGCGCGGGCGAGATCGCCTCCGAGCAGCTCGTCTCGGCCTGCCTGGCGCGCATCGAGGCGGTCGAGGCGCGGGTGCGGGCCTGGGCGCACCTCGATCCCGAGCACGCCTTGCGCCAGGCCCGCGAGGCGGACGCGGCGCGCCGCGAGGGCAGGGCGCTCGGCGCCTTGCACGGGCTGCCGGTCGGCGTGAAGGACATCTTCGACACCAAGGACATGCCGACCGAGGACGGCACGGTTCTGCATGCCGGGCGCCGGCCCAGCCGGGACGCCGCGGCGGTGGCCCGGCTGCGCGAAGCCGGCGCGGTGATCCTGGGCAAGACCGTCACCACCGAGCTCGCGGTCTACGCGCCGGGCAAGGCGAGGAACCCCCACGATCTCGAGCGCACGCCGGGCGGCTCGTCGAGCGGCTCCGCCGCCGCGGTCGCCGCCAACATGGTGCCGCTGGCGATCGGCAGCCAGACCAACGGCTCGGTGATCCGCCCGGCGTCGTTCTGCGGCGTCTACGGCTTCAAGCCGAGTCACGGGCTGATCTCCCGCCACCGCGTCCTGCAGCAGTCACGCCCGCTAGACCATGTCGGCGTCTTCGCGCGCTCGGTCCTGGACTGCGCCCTGGCGACGGACGTCTTGGCCGGCCACGACGAGCGCGACCCCGACACCCGGCCGCAGACGCCTCCGGCCTTGGCCGAGCGGGCGATGGAGGAGCCGCCGCTCGAGCCGCTGCTCGGGTTCGTCAAGTCGCCGGTCTGGGACCGGGCCGAGCCGGCGACCCGGTACGCCTTCGCCGAACTGATCGAGCACCTCGGCGACCACGTCTCGGAGCACCCTCTGCCGGCGGCCTTCGACGAGGCGCTCGAGCTGCACCGGACCATCATGGAGGCCGACCTGGCCCGCAGCTTCGCGCGGGAATACGCGCGCGGCAAAGACCAGCTCAGCGCCACCTTGCGCGAGATGATCGAGCGCGGGCGCGACGTCCGCGCGGTGGCCTACAACGACGCCGTCGACCGAGTCTCGGTGTTGCGCGGGCTGCTGGACGAGGCCTTCGATCGCTTCGACGCCATCGTGACGCCGGCCGCGGTGGGCGAGGCGCCGCGCGGCCTGGAGTCGACCGGCGATCCCTGTTTCTGTACCCTTTGGACGCTGTGCGGCCTGCCGGCGATCACCCTGCCCCTGCTGACCGGGCCGAACGGCATGCCGGTCGGGGTTCAGCTTGTTGCGGCGAAAGGCGACGACGCCCGGCTGCTGCGCACCGCGCGTTGGCTCGAACGGACGCTCGAGCCGTGATCGTCCGGGCTCCGAAACCGCCGGGGCGGAGGTTGGAGCGCGCCTCGTGGGAAGGATGAGACGACCATGATCAAATTCGTCACTGGCCTGATCGGCACCCTCATGATGATCCTCTTCCTGGGGTACTACGCCATATCCCTGAACGCGATTCCCCTTTGGATCATCATCCTCTCGGTCCTCGCCATGGTGGCCTGGCAGTTCATCGAGACCTTGAAAAGCGGCAACGACGCCTCCGGCTAGCCCTAACCCCGGCGCGCCGCCCGGCCCGGAGTCTCGCCATGCCCCGCTTCGCCGCCAATCTCACCATGCTGTTCAACGAGGTCGAGTTCCTCGAGCGCTTCGCGGCGGCGGCGCTCGCCGGCTTTCGCGGGGTCGAGTACCTCTTTCCCTACGACTACGACAAGGCCGAACTGGCCGACCACTTGGCGCGCCACGGCCTGTGCCAGGTGCTGCACAACCTGCCGGCCGGCGACTGGGCGGCGGGCGATCGCGGCATCGCCTGCCTGCCCGATCGGGTCGGCGAATTCCAGGACGGCGTCGGCCGGGCGCTCGACTACGCGCTCGCCCTCGGCTGCCCGCGGCTGAACTGCCTGGCCGGCATCGCGCCCGAGGACGCCGATCCCGAGGCGCTTGAGCATACGTTCATTGATAACCTGAAGTTCGCCGCAAAAGAGCTTGAAAAAGCGAATATCATGCTGCTGACGGAGCCGATCAACACCCGGGACATCCCGGGCTTCTACCTGAACCGGAGCGCCCAGGCGCTGTCGATCATCGAGGCGGTCGGCGCGGCCAACCTGAGGCTGCAATACGACGTCTATCACATGCAGATCATGGAGGGCGACCTCGCCCCCACCATCGAGCGCCATCGCGACGCCATCGGCCACATGCAGGTCGCCGACACGCCCGGCCGGCACGAGCCCGGCACCGGCGAGATCAACTACGCCTTCCTGTTCGACTTCATCGACGCCAGCGGTTACGACGGCTGGATCGGCTGCGAGTACAAGCCGCGGACGACGACCGAGGCGGGGCTGGGCTGGCTCGCGCCTTATCTCTAAAAGGGTCCGGCGCGCGTGAAGTCCGGCGCCCCCGGGCCGCCGGGCCGCGAGACCTTTCAGACGGGAGATTGACATGACCAACGTCGGATTCATCGGCCTCGGCATCATGGGCCGGCCCATGGCCAAGAACCTGATCGAAGCGGGCCACGACCTCTTCCTGCACAGCCGCTCCGGCGTGCCCGAGGCGCTGAGCGCGGCCGGCGGCACCGCCTGCGACAGCGCCCGGGAGGTGGCCGAGCGCGCCGACGTGGTCATCACCATGCTGCCCGACACCCCGGACGTGGCCAAGGTGCTGTTCGCCGAGGGCGGGGTGGCCGAGGGCCTCAGCGACGGCAAGATCGTGGTCGACATGAGCTCGATCTCGCCGATCGAGACCAAGGCGTTCGCCAAGCGCATCAACGAGCGCGGCTGCGCCTATCTCGACGCGCCGGTCTCCGGCGGCGAGGTCGGCGCCAAGGGCGGCACGCTGACCATCATGGTGGGCGGCCCCGAGGACGCCTTCGCGGCGGTGCGCCCGCTGTTCGAGATCATGGGCAAGAACATCACCCTGGTCGGCGGCAACGGCGACGGCCAGACCACCAAGGTGGCCAATCAGATCATCGTCGCGCTCAACATCCAGGCGGTGAGCGAGGCGCTGGTGTTCGCCGCCAAGGCCGGCGCCGACCCGGCCAAGGTGCGCGAGGCGCTGATGGGCGGCTTCGCCTCGTCGAAGATCCTCGAGGTCCACGCCGAGCGCATGCTGAAGCGCACCTTCGAGCCGGGCTTCCGCATCGAGCTGCACCAGAAGGATTTGAACCTGGCGCTGGCCGGCGCCCGCGAACTCGCGCTCGCCCTGCCCAACACGGCGATCTGCCAGCAGTTGATGAGCGCCTGCGTCGCCCGGGGCGGCGGCGGCTGGGACCACTCCGGCCTGGTCCGCGCGATCGAGGCGCTCGCCAACCACGAGCTGGGGGATTAGGGCGCCCATCGGCGCCGCGACATCTCGCCGCTAGTCCGGCAGCAGGTCGGGGGCGTCGCCGAGGCGCGCCGGCGGGTTGCGGCGCTCCAGCTCCAAGAGCAGGGCCGAGTGGTCCCAGCCGCCGCCGCCGCGCGCGACCAGGGACTGGAAGAGCTCCAGCGCGACCCGCGAGAACGGCAGCTCCAGGCCGCAGGCCTCGGCCTCGGCGACGATGTTGGTGAAGTCCTTCAGGTGGATCCGCGCCGCGCCGCCGGGCAGGAACTCGCGCGCCAGCATGCGCTGGCCGTGGATCTGCAGCACCAGACTGTCCGCGAAGCCGCCGGTCATGGCCTCGCGCACCTTGGCCGGGTCGGCGCTGCCCTGGCTCGCCAGCAGGAGCGCCTCGGCCACCGCGGCGATCTCCAGGCCGACGATGATCTGGTTGGCGAGCTTGGCGAGCTGGCCGGCGCCGGCTGGGCCGACGCGCACCGGCCGGCCGAGCGCCTGCAGGATCGCCTCGCCCCGGGCGTAGTCCGCCTCGCTGCCGCCCACCATGATGGCGAGCGTGGCCGCCTCGGCGCCGCTCGGGCCGCCGGAGACCGGCGCGTCGAGCGCGCCGACGCCCAGGTCGCGCAGCCGCGCGGCGTGGTCGCGAGCCCGCGACGGCTCGATCGAGCTGCAGTCGATCACCAGGCTGCCCTCGGCGAGCGCCCCGGCGGC
>JAWWCG010000136.1:0-8007 GCA_033720555.1 Kiloniellales bacterium
CAAGCCCTGGCTGCTGACCGCCGCGCTCCTGCTGCTGCTGTGCGACTTCGCGGTGTCGATGTGGCTGCGCGGCCTCATGCACGGCGCCGTGCCGGGCGAGCGCCGGCCGCTGGGCGCCGGGCGCACGCTGGCGCTCTGGGCCGTGCTGCTGCCGGGGCTCGCGGCCGGACTCCTGGCCGGGATGTTGGCCGGCGCGCTCGACGCCCGGGCCCAGGAGGGCGCGGCGGACCTCGCCGCGGGCGGCGACGAGTTCGCTCTGCAGGCGACCCTGGAGACCCGCTTCGCCTACGTCGAGACCGGCGACGAGGCGATCGACGCCGTCAGCGAGGCCGGCCTCAGGGGCCTGACGCGGGTGCTCGCCCGGCGCACCTCGGTCGAGCCCGGCGAGCCCATGGCGGTGGACCCGAACCGCGACGAGCTGGCGTTCTTTCCGCTGATCTATTGGCCGGTCGTTCCCGGGGCCGCAAATCTGAGCGACGCCGCGCGGGCGCGGGTCAACGAGTTCCTGGCCTACGGCGGAACCATTCTGTTCGACCTGCGCGAGGCGAGCATCGGCACCCAGCTTCTCGGCCGCGCCAGCCGCGGCAGCGAGGCCCTGATGCGTTTGAGCGACGGCCTCGACATCCCGCCCCTGGCCCCGGTTCCGCCCGATCACGTCCTGACCAAGTCGTTCTATCTGATGCAGGACTTCCCCGGGCGCTACGCCGGGGGCACGCTCTGGGTCGGGGCCACCGAGGGCCGGGTCAACGACGGCGTGGCCTCGGTGCTGGTCGGCTCGAACGACTGGGCGAGCGCCTGGGCGGTCAACGAGGCCGGGCGGCCGCTCTACGCCGTCGTGCCGGGCGGCGAGCACCAGCGCGAACTGGCCTATCGGGCGGGCATCAACCTGGTCATGTACGCCTTGACGGGCAACTACAAGGCCGACCAGGTGCACGTCCCCTTCATCCTGGAGCGCCTGGGCCAATGAGCCGGCCGACGATCCCCCTCGCGCCGCTGCGGCGGGAGCCGGCGGCATGATCGGCCATCTGTCGATCGACTGGGTGCCGCTGGTGCCCTGGGCGCTGCTGGCGGCGCTCGGCGCCGGCGCCGCCGGGCTGGCCGCCTTCGCGCTGTGGCGACGGGCGCCCGGCATCTGGTGGCGCGCCCTGGCGCTCGCGACGCTGCTGCTTGCCTTGGCCAATCCGACCCTGATCGAGGAGGAGCGCGAGACCCTGTCGGACGTGGCGCTGGTGGTCGTCGACCGCAGCCCGAGCCAGAACATTGCCGAGCGCGCCGAGCAGACCGAGCGCGCCTTGAGCGGGCTGCTCGAACGCCTCGAGCGGCTGCCGGACACCGAGGTCCGGGTGATCGACGCCGGGGCCGACGCGATCTCCGGCAAGGTGGAGGGCACGCAGCTCTTCGCCGCGGTGCGCGACGCGCTCGCCAACCTGCCGCGCGGCCGGGTGGGCGGCGTTCTGATCGTCAGCGACGGGCAAATCCACGACGCCCCGCAGAGCGCCGACCAGTTGGGCCTGGACACGCCGGTCCATCTGCTGCTGACCGGGCGCGAGAACGAGGGCGACCGCCGTCTGACGGTCACCCACGCGCCGAGCTTCGGCATCGTCGGCCGCAACCTCAGCCTGACGTTCCGCGTCGACGACCTGCCGGAGAGCGAAACCGGCGGCACCGCCCAGGTGACCATGCGCCAGGACGGCGGCGAGCCGCGGGTCGTCACGGTGCCGATCGGCCGCGAGCACGAGGTGGAGTTCGAGCTGATCCGCCGTGGGCCCAGCGTGATCGAGCTCGAGGTGGAGCCCGGCCCGCAGGAGTTGAGCGAGCTCAACAACCGCGTCGCGATCGAGGTGAACGGCGTGCGCGACCGCCTGCGGGTGCTGCTGGTCTCCGGCGAGCCGCACTCGGGCGAGCGGGCCTGGCGCAACATTCTCAAGTCCGATCCGGCCGTCGATCTCGTGCACTTCACCATCCTGCGGCCGCCGGAGAAGCAGGACGGTACGCCAATCCGCGAGCTGTCGCTGATCGCCTTTCCGACCCGCGAGCTGTTCGAGGTCAAGCTCGACGAGTTCGACCTGATCATCTTCGACCGCTATCGCCGCCGCGGCGTCCTGCCCTCGATCTATCTCGACAATATCGCGCGCTACGTGGAGGAGGGCGGCGCGCTGCTGGAGGCGGTCGGGCCGACCTTCGCGACCCCGCTGTCGCTCTACCGCACGCCGCTCGGCCGCGTCCTGCCGGGCGAGCCGAGCGGCTTCGTCTACGAGCAGGGCTACCGCCCCGCCGTCACCGAGATCGGCCAACGCCACCCGGTCACCGCCGAGCTGGCCGGCGCCACCGAGGACGACGGCGCGCCGAGCTGGGGGCGCTGGTTCCGCCAGGTCGACGTGGACGCCGCGAGCGGCGTCACCGTGATGGACGGCGTCGAGGGCCGGCCGCTCTTGATCCTTGACCGGGTCGGCGAGGGCCGCGTCGCCCAGGTCCTGAGCGACCACATGTGGCTGTGGTCCCGCGGCTTCGAGGGCGGCGGCCCGCAGGCCGACCTGCTGCGCCGCGTCGCCCACTGGTTGATGAAGGAGCCGGACCTGGAGGAGGAGGACCTGCGCGCCAGCGTCGAGGGCGGCGCGCTGGAGGTCGTGCGCCGCTCGCTGTCGCCGGAGCTGCCGCGGATCGAGGTGACCCGCCCCGACGGCGAGATCGAGCAGCTCGCGCTCGAGGCGGCCGACGCCGGGCGCGCGGTGGGGCGTCTGGCGGTCGAGCAGTCGGGGCTCTATCGGGTGGACGACGGGGTGCGCAGCACGCTCGCGGCCGTCGGCCCGCTCAACCCGCTGGAGTTCACCGATTTGCGGTCGACCGCGGAGCCGTTGGCCGCGCTGACCGCGGCGAGCCAGGGCGGCGTGGCGCGCGTCGGCCGGGGCGACGTTCCGGATCTGCGCAAGGTGAAGCCCGGGCGCGACCGCCACGGCCGCGGCTGGCTGGGGGTGCAGGCCAACGGCGCCTATCTGGTGACCGGCATATCGCAGATTCCGCTGCTGCCCGCGGTCCTGGTCCTGCTGCTGGCCCTCGGCGCCGCCGTCGCGGCCTGGCTTCGCGAAGGCCGTTAGCGGCGCGTTCGCATCGAGGTCGGCGGCGCCAGTCCGTCCGGATCGCCGTCGGCGCGGCCGATGTGGCCGCCGCGGCCGTGCCGGCCGGCCAGATCGGCGAACGCGCCAGGCTCGATCTCGGCCACCTGAAAGCGGCGCGGGTCGACCGGGCCGGGCAAGCTCAGGCCGCGCGAGGGCGCGTT
Source organism: Kiloniellales bacterium (assembly GCA_033720555.1). GTDB lineage: Bacteria > Pseudomonadota > Alphaproteobacteria > Kiloniellales > JAKSDN01 > CALJXB01. The sequence goes on from JAWWCG010000136.1 coordinate 3,278, forward strand.
GACGAAGCCGTAGGGCCGGTAATACTCCGGCTCGCCCACGACGACGCAGAGCCGGTGGCCGTGGCGCCGCGCCTCGGCCAGGCCGTGGGCCACCAGGGCGCGGCCCATGCCGCGGCCCTGAAGCGCCGGCTCGACCGCCAGCGGGCCGAGCAGGATCGCCGCCAGCCGGGCGATGCGGATCGGCCAGAAGCGCAGCGAGGCGAGCATCTGGTCGTGGCGGTCGGCCGCCGCGAAGCAGAGCTCCGGCACCGGCGCCAGGCCCTCGCGCAAGCGGTAGACCGTGCGCGCCTGGCGGTCCGGGCCGAAGCTCCGGTCCAGCAGCGGTTCGATGAGGGCGAGGTCGTGCGGCCGCTCGGGCCGGATTTCGTAGTGTAAGGGAAGCATGCGGGTCTCGCTCGGACTGGGATCTTGCGAGGCCGCGCCGGCCTGGCTGTGCGGCGGCGCGGCGGGTTGGTCGCTGCCGGCGCCGTCGCCCATCTCCGCTGTCCCGCCCTATCCGGACCCGATCAGATCTGTCCGAGAGCCTGGGGAACGGCCTGGCGATCGCCGCCGGCGCGCGGTGAACGCGCGCGCGGTCGTCGTCGTCGCCACGGCATCCCGCAGACCATGTCCGTTTCCCCGAACTGATGACGTCTCTCGATGGACCGCTTCGCTTAACACAGGGCGCGGCGTTTCGACAAGCATCGAGACGCCGCGGGCCCCGCACGAAACGCCCGGCCCGCGGCGCTGTCGGCGGTGCTGCCGGCGGCGTTGCCGGCGCCGGCGGTCGCGCGCTAACATCGCCGGCATGGACCGCGACGAGAGCCTGCGCCTGGATGGATCGCGCGAGGACGTGCGCCGCTTCCGCGAGTGGTTCGCCCTCAGCATATTCGCCGAGGCCGGCCGCGCGCCGCCCGGCCTCGTCGCGGCGGCGCCGTGAGCCTCGCGATCGGCGCGCGCTGGTTCGAGTGGCGGCGGGTCGACGACGCCATCACCCTGATCTGGGAGCCTCACGTCGACCCCTTCATCCGCTGCAACATCTGGCACGTGCGCGGGCGCGAGCGGGACCTGCTGGTCGATTCCGGCCTCGGCATCGCCAGCCTGAAGGAGGCGGCGCGGGCGCTGTTCGACAAGCCGCTGGCGGCGGTCGCGACCCACAGCCACTACGACCACGTCGGCGGCTTTCACGAGTTCGACGAGCGCATCGCCCACCGCAGCGAAGCCGAGGAGCTGGCGGCGCCCCGGGGCTTCGCCGGCCTGACGGCGGCGGGCCTCGACGACGCGGTGGTCGAGGCGATCCGGGCGAGCGGCTACCAGCTTCCCGAGACGCTGGTGAGCGCGCTGCCCCACGACGGCTACGACCTGGCCGGCTATCGCCTGCGACCGGCGCCGGCGACCCGGCTGGTCGACGAGGGCGACACGATCGACCTCGGCGACCGCGTCTTCGAGGTGCTGCACCTGCCCGGCCACTCGCCGGGCAGCCTGGGGCTGTGGGAGGCCGCCAGTGGCACCCTGTTCGCCGGCGACGCGGTCTACGACGGCCCGCTGCTCGACGAGCTGCCCGGCTCGGACATCGCGCGCTACGTCGCGACCATGAAGCGGCTCAAGGAGCTGCCGGTCTCGGTGGTCCACGCCGGCCACGACGCGAGCTTCGGGCGCGAGCGGCTGCGCGCGCTGGCGGACGACTACCTGCGCCGACGGGCGTGAGCGGCGCCGCGCGGCCCGCTGCTCTAACTACCCGTCAGAGCGAGCGCGCGGTCCCAATAGGGCTCGGGGCCGAAGCGCTCGGCGAGGAAATCGACGAACACGCGCACCTTGGGCGAGAGATTGCGGCCGGCCGGGTAGATCGCGTGGATGGCGACCTGGGGCCCGACCGCCCAGCCGCGCAGCACCGGCGTCAGGCGGCCCGCGCGCACCTCCTCGCCGATCAGGAAGCTCGGCAAGAGGGCGAGCCCGAAGCCGGCGACGGCGGCCTCGCGCAGCGCCTCGCCGTTGTTCGCCCTGAGCCGCCCGCTCACCCGCACGCGCCGCTCGGCCTCGGGGCGGCGCAGCGTCCAGACGCCGGGCTCCGGCTGGTAGCTGTAGAGCAGGCAGGCGTGGCGCGTCAGGTCTTCCGGGCGGGCCGGCGCGCCGTGCGCCGCCAGATAGGACGGCGCGGCCGAGATCAGGGCGCGCGACGGCGCCAGGCGGCGGGCGACCAGGCTCGAATCGCGCAGGGTCTTGATGCGCACGCCCACGTCGAAGCCGTCCTGTACCAGGTTGACCTCGCGGTCGTCGAGCGTCAGGTCCACCGCCACCTCGGGGTAGCGCTCGAGAAAGGCGCTCAGCGCCGGCGCCAGGTGCATCTGGCCGAACGACATGGGCGCATTGACCCGCAGCGTGCCGCGCGGCGCCGCGGCCAGGTGGGTGACCGCCCGTTCCGCCGCCTCGGCCTCGCTCACCATCCGCCGGCAGCCGGCGTAGAACGCCTCGCCCGCCTCGCTCAGCGACAGGCGCCGGGTGGTGCGGTTCAAGAGGCGCACGCCGAGCCGGTCCTCCAGGCCCGCCACGCGCTTGGAGACCGCTCCCTTGGATAGGCCGAGCTCGCGCGCGGCGGCCGAGAACCCGCCAGCCTCGACCACCCGCGCGAACAGCGCCATGGAGTCGAGCGGGACCGGCGGATCGAGCGGTTGCGGCATGATTGTTTCCTAATTGAAACAATTATATCCCAATTGCGCCTCTGTCAAAACAGTATCGTCGGACCCAGATCATCCCTGCGGCATTAACAGCGGTGAGGGTCCCGCGATGGTCCGGGACCGGCCGACCTGGCGCGGAGGAGGCGAAATGACGAAGGTTCTGGTGCTCTACTACAGCAGCTACGGCCACATCGAGACCATGGCCGGGGCGGTGGCCGCGGGCGCGCGGCAGGTCGACGGCGTCGAGGTGACGGTGAAACGGGTGCCCGAGCTGGTCCCCGAGGAGGTCGCCCGCAAGTCCGGCATGAAGCTCGATCAAGAGGCGCCGATCGCCGAGCCGAAGGAACTGGCCGACTACGACGCCGTCATCTTCGGCACGCCGACCCGCTTCGGCAACATGGCCTCCCAGATGCGCAATTTCCTCGACCAGACCGGCGCGCTGTGGATGAACGGATCGCTGATCGGCAAGGTCGGCAGCGTCTTCGCATCGACCAACACGCAGCACGGCGGCCAGGAGACCACCATCACCTCGTTCCACACCACCTTGTTGCATCAGGGCATGGTGATCGTCGGCCTGCCCTATTCCCACCAGGGGCTGATGGTGAGCGACGAGGTGAGCGGCGGCACGCCCTACGGCGCGACCACGGTGGCCGGCGCCGACGGCAGCCGCATGCCCAGCGACAACGAGCTGGACATGGCGCGCTTCCAGGGCCGTCACGTGGCGGAGATCGCCGCGAAGCTGGCGGCCCGCTGAACGGCGCGCGCGCGAGGAGCGGCAAAACCATGATCGAGATCCGGCCCTTCGCCGAGCTCGGGCGCTTCGAGAACGACTGGCTCGCCGCCCGCCATCACTTCAGCTTCGGCGATTACCACGATCCGGCGCGCGGCGGGCTCGGCCCGCTGCTGGTGTGGAACGACGACACCATCGCGCCGGGCCGCGGCTTCGACCTCCACGGCCACCGCGACATGGAGATCGTCACCTTCGTGCGCGAGGGGGCGATCACCCATCGCGACCATCTCGGCAACGAGGGCCGCACCGAGGCCGGCGACGTGCAGGTGATGAGCGCGGGCAAGGGCATTCTGCACGCCGAGTACAATCTCGAGGACGTGGCGACGCGGATCTTCCAGATCTGGATCCGCCCCCGGCAGACCGGCGCGAAGCCGCGCTGGGAGCAGCGCCGCTTTCCCGCCGCCCAGCGCGGCGGGCGCCTGGTGGCCCTCGCCTCGGGCCGCCCTGGGGCGTATGGGGCGGATGGTGCAGACGGGGTAGTTGGGGCAGACGGGGCGGGCGCGCTCGCCATCCATCAGGACGCCGCCATCCTCGGCGCCCGCCTCAGGGCGGGCGATCGGGTCGGCCATCCGCTGGGCGCGGGGCGCCGCGCCTATCTGGTCGCCGACCGCGGCGGCGTCGAGGTGAACGGCCGGGCGGCCGGGGCGCGCGACGGCGTCGTGGTGGCGGGCGAGGAGACCCTCGAGATCGTCGCGCTTGCGGACGCCGACGTGGTCGTGGCCGACGTGCCATGGTCGGCGTGGCATGACCGCCGTGGCATGACCGACGTGGCATGACCGACGTGGCATGACCGCCGGCCGTCCATCCGATATCCTGGAGCTTTGACAGCTTTCGACGTCTTAGGAGACCGAAGCCATGACCGACGAATCCGCCCAAGTCCGTCCGATCATTCCGGCGCTGGCGCCGCTGTACCGGGGCCTCTCCGGCCTGTCCTATCCCATGATCCGCTTTTTCGCCGGCCTGTTCCTGGTGCCCCACGGCGCGCAGAAGCTGTTCGGCTGGTTCGGCGGCAAGGGCCTGCAGGGCACCGCCGACGGCTTCGCCGCCGGACTCGGGCTCGAGCCCGGCATGTTCTTCGCGGTCCTGGTGGGCGCCACGGAGTTCTTCGGCGGCCTGCTGATCGCGTTCGGTTTCCTCACCCGGCCGGCCGCGGTGGCGGCCACCATCCTGCTGGCGGTGGCGGCGTTCAAGGTTCACCTGCCCAACGGCTTCTTCAACACCAACGGCGGCTACGAGTTCGCCCTGCTGTGGGGCCTGATCACGCTCGCCATCGTGTTTCGCGGCGG
>JAWWCG010000137.1:0-7979 GCA_033720555.1 Kiloniellales bacterium
CGGGGTCGCGCCCGTGCTGATGGATCTGGGCCGCGCGGGCCTCGGGGCTGGGGGGGGGGGTCGCGGCTATCTCGTCGGGCGTCGTGGGCTGGGGGGGTTGGTCGGCCTTGGTCTGGGGGGCGCCGTGGGGCGCCACCGCCAGGATCACCGGCGGCCGATCGGAGGGCAGAGGAGGGGCCGCCGCGCCGCTCACGTCCGCGTCGCCGCGACGAGGCTGTCGCCCAGGACATCGTCCAGGGCGCCGGCCAGCTTGTCGACGATCTCGGCGACGTGGCGGGCCTCGATGATGAAGGGCGGTGCCAGCAGGATGTGGACGCCCTGGGCGCCGTCTATGGTGCCGGCACCGGGATAGCAGACGAGGCCGCGGGCCATGGCCGCCGCCTTGATCTTGGGCGCGAGCTTCAAGGACGGGTCCGGCGGCGCCTTGCTGGCGCGGTCGGCGACCAGCTCGAGGCCGATGAAGAGGCCGCGGCCGCGGATATCGCCCACGTTCGGGTGGTCGGCGAAGCGTTCGCCCAGGGCGGCGCGCAGCGCCTCGCCTTGCTCTCGCACGTTGGCGAGCAGGCCGTCGGCCTCGATGGTCCGCTGCACCGCCAGGGCGGCGGCGCAGGCGGTCGGGTGGCCGATGTAGGTGAAGCCGTGCTCGAAGGCCCCCGCCTTGTCGACCACGGCGCGGTAGATCTTTTCCGCCACCAGCACCGCGCCGATCGGCTGGTAGCCGGCGCCGAGGCCCTTGGCGCAGGTCAGCAGGTCGGGGACGACGCCCTCCTGCTGGCAGGCGAAGAGCGTGCCGGTGCGCCCCATGCCGCACATCACCTCGTCGAGCAGCAGCAGCACGCCGTGGCGGTCGCAGATGTCGCGGATCCGCTTGAAGTAGCCCGCCACGGGGACCAGCGCCCCGGAGGTCGCGCCGACCACCGTCTCGGCGACGAAAGCGGCGACGGTCTCGGGGCCGAGGCGCTCGATCTCCGCCTCCAGCTCGTCCGCCGCCCGCCGGCCGTAGTCTTCCTCGCTCTCGTCCTCGCGGCGGTCGCGGTAGGCATAGCAGGGCGCGATGTGGCTGGTCTCGATCAGCAAGGGCTCGTAGGGCGCGCGGCGCAGGAAGTTGCCGCCGACCGCGAGCGCGCCCAGGGTGTTGCCGTGGTAGCTCTGGCGCCGCGCGATGAAGCGGCTGCGCGCCGGCTCGCCCTTGTCGACGAAGTACTGGCGGATCAGCTTGAGGGCGGTCTCGTTGGCCTCGGAGCCGCCGGAGACGAAGTAGACCCGGCCGAACCCCTCGCCGAGAGCCTCCGTCGCCCGCGCGATCAGGTGCGCCGCCAGGTCCTCCGAGGCGTCGGTGGTGAAGAAGTTGGTGTGGGCGTAGGGGATCTTGTCGAGCTGGTCCTTGATCGCCTGGATCACCGCGGGGTGGCTGTGGCCGAGGCAGGAGACCGCCGCGCCGCCCGAGGCGTCGAGGTAGCGCCTGCCCTCGGCGTCGACGATGTAGGGCCCGTCGCCGGCGACGGCCCGGGGATAGGCGTGGCCCGGCGTGCGGTGAAAGACCCGGCTGTCGGTCTCGGTCATGGGCGCGCGTCCTTCGGCTGATCCGTCTGGCTGACCCCTCGGCGCCAAGATAGCGCGCGACCCCCGCCGCCGCAAAAGCCAAGGCGGGCGGGTGCGCGGCCTAACTCCGTTTGACGGCGCCGGGCGGCCCGCTAGGATGCGGCGGTTTGCCCCGAGTCCTGTCTCGCCCGAGACCCGCCGCGCCGGAAAGGCCCCGCCATGGACCTCAGCCAGCACATCCGCGCCATCCCCGACTTTCCCAAGCCGGGGATCCTGTTCTACGACATCTCGCCGCTGCTCAGTCACCCGGCCGGCTGGCAGGCGACCGTCGAGCGCCTGGCCGAGGCGGTGGCGCCGCACCGGCCCGACGTCCTGGTCGGCATCGAATCGCGCGGCTTCCTGGTGGCCGCGCCGCTCGCGCTCAGGCTCGGCCTGGGCTTCCTCATGGTCCGCAAGAAGGGCAAGCTGCCGGGCGAGACGGTGCGCTACAGCTACGATCTCGAATACGGCACCGACACCATCGAGATCCAGGCCGACGCGCTGCGGCCGGGCCAGCGGGTGGTGATCCTGGACGATCTGCTGGCCACCGGCGGCACCATGAACGCCTCGGCCCAGTTGCTGCGCCAGTGCGGCGGCGACGTGCGGGCCGCGGCCTGCATCATCGAGCTCACCTTCCTCGCCGGGCGCGACAAGCTCGACATGCCCTTCACCTCGCTGATCGAATTTCACGAATAGCGGGGGAAGAGCCGGGGGAATAGCAGGGAAGTAGCCGGGCGCCCGGCTCAAAGGGCGGCGGACGGCCAGGCCTGATCGCCGCACAGCGCGACGGCGAAATCGAGCAGGCCGCGGTCGCCGTCCGGCCCGGCGATCAGCGACAGGCCGAGCGGGCAGCCGGCGGCCTCGGCCACCGGCAGGGTGACCTGGGGCAGCCCGGCGAGGCCGGCCGGCGAGGTCAGGCTGAGCACCCGCTCGCGGTGCTCGACCAGGGCCTCGGCCTCGGCGTCGAGGCGCGGCGCGATGTCGGGGGCGGTCGGCAGGCAGAGGAGCGCGTCCCCGGCCAGCAGCGCGCTCAAGCGGGCGGCGAACTCGGCCCTGAGGCGGCTGGCGGCGACGGCCTCGGCCTCCTCGATGCCCGTGGCCCAGGCGAAGCGGGCGGCGACCTCGGGCCCGAAGCGCGGTCGCCGCTCGGCGATCCAGGCCTGGTGCTGGAGCGTGATCTCGCGCCCCTGGATCACCCGGAACCGGCGCATCCAGGCGGCCAGGCCGCCGCCCGGCTCGCCCAGCTCGACCCGCCGCGCGGCGCCCAGGCGCGCTTCCAGGCGGGCGATCCAGGACTCGAGGCGGGCGCGCGCCGCCGGCGCCATCAGATCGAAGGCGTCCGCCGCGACCATGAGCGAGCCGGGGGTCTCGGATGTCCCGCCCGCGCGGTCGGGCAGCAGGACCTCGCCGACCCGCCGCAGCAGCGCCGCGTCGCGCGCGAACCAGCCCAGCGTGTCGAAGGAGGGCGCCAGCGGCATTACGCCGGCGAGCGAGATTCGGCCGTGGCTGGGGCGCAGCCCGAACAGGCCGCAATAGGCGGCCGGCACGCGCACCGAGCCGCCGGTGTCGCTGCCGAGCGCGAAATCGACCAGGCCCGCCGCCACCGCCGCCGCCGAGCCGCACGACGAGCCGCCGGGAATGCGGCCGGGGGCGTTGACATTGGCCGGCGTGCCGTAGTGGAAGTTCTGGCCGTTCAGGCTGTAGGCCAGCTCGTCGGTGATGGTCTTGCCGGCGAGGCTGGCGCCGGCGTCGAGCAGGGCCTGGACCACCGGCGCGTGGGCCGCGGCCGCCGGGTGGCTCGCCGCCCAGTCCGGGTTGCCGCAGCCGGTGAGGCGCCCGGCGACGTCGATGATGTCCTTGGCGGCGAAGGCAAGGCCGGCGAGCGGCCCGCCGCCGGCGCCGGCCACTTCGAAGCGCCCGTCCGGCAGAAAGGCTCCGACCGAGTCATCCATGGCCCTGATCCATTTCCCCTCCCGCCGCGCGTGGGAGGTGAACTCGGCCACCTCTAGCCCCTGGCCCCGGCGGCGGCAAGGCCGCCACGCTCAGGTCTGCGTCTGGACGGGCTCCTCGCCCTCGTCGTCCTGCTGCGCCGGCGCCGGGTCGCGCTTGCGCCGGATGATGATGTCGCCGTTCTCGTTGATCTCCGGCATCTCGTATTGCGGGATCATGTCGACGAAGGACTCCAGCGCGCGCAGGAGCTGCTCGAGCCCGTCGCGGGCGAGTTCCCCGGGGGCCTCGGAGGGGGCCTCGGAGGGGGCCGCGGGATCGCCGGGCTCCGCCGCCGCCGCCGGGATGGCCAGGCTCGTGGCGACCGACAGGGCGACGGCGGCCAGCCAGTGTTTCATCGCGCTCGCGCTCCAGGTTTCGCGGCGTTTTGCCGCACGGCCTACGATTTACTGCCGACAATTTAGCGCAAAACCGTGTCGGGAATCGGGCAAAGTTTTCCGGCGAAGATTTCTCGCGGACTCGCGCCGGGGGCGGCCCCGACTCGCGAAACTGTGCTAAACGGCAGCCGGTTCGCGCCACCATTAGGGGGACACCGCCCATGAGCGAAGATCCGGCGCTCCTGCCGGCCACGACGCTGCTCGAGCGCTACCGCGCGCAGAGCCTGTCGCCGGAGGAGGTCACCGAGGCGTGCCTCGCCCGCATCGAGCGGCACAACGACACGCTGAACGCCTTCAACCTGATCGACCGCGACGGCGCCCGCGCCGCCGCCGCCGCCTCGGCCAAGCGCTGGCGGCTCGGCGCGCCGCGGGGCCGGCTGGACGGCGTGCCGACCGCGATCAAGGACATCGTCTGGGCCGCCGGATGGCCCACCCTGCGCGGCTCCCTGACCGTCGATCCCGACCAGCCCTGGGACGAGGACAGCCCCGCCGTCGCCCGCCTGCGCGAGCACGGCGCGGTCCTGATCGGCCGCACCACGACCCCGGAGTTCGGCTGGAAGGGGGTGACCGACAGCCCGCTCACCGGCATCACCCGCAATCCCTGGAACCCGGCGAAGACCCCGGGCGGCTCGAGCGGCGGCTCGGCGGTCGCGGTGGCGGCCGGCATGAGCGCCCTGGCCCTCGGCACCGACGGCGGCGGCTCGATCCGCATCCCGGCCGGCTTCACCGGCATCTTCGGCCACAAGCCGACCTTCGGGCGGGTGCCGGCCTATCCGCCGAGCCCCTTCGGCACGCTCTCCCACGTCGGCCCCATGACCCGCACCGTCGCCGACGCGGCCCTCATGCTCACCGTCCTGGCCGAGGGCGACCCGCGCGACGGGCTCGCCCTGCGTCCCGATGGCAGCGACTACGCCCAGGACCTCGCCGGCGGTGTCGACGGCGGCGTCGAAGGCCTAAAGCTCGCCTACAGCCCGAGCCTCGGCGGCCATACGGTCGAGCCCGAGGTGGCGGAGCTGGTGCGCCAGGCGGTCGCCCGCTTCGAATCGCTCGGCGCCGAGGTCGAGGAGTGCGACCCCGAGATCCCGGACTGCGGCCCGATCTTCATTCATCTCTGGTTCGCGGGCGCCGCCGCCGTGGTCGACCAGATCGACAAGGCGCGCCGCGCCAAGATGGATCCCGGCTTGCTCGAGGTGGCGAAGACCGGGGCGCGGTACTCCCTCTTCGAGTACCTGGCCGCGGCGCGCGCGCGCGACCGGGTCGCGAGCGTGATGAGCCGGTTCCACCGGCGCTACGACCTACTGCTCACGCCGTGCCTGCCGCTGACCGCGTTCGACGTCGGCCTGGACGCGCCACTCGATCCCCACGGCGAGAGCTGGGCCAACTGGACCCCGTTCACCTATCCCTTCAACCTGACCGGCCAGCCGGCGGCCAGCGTGCCCTGCGGCCTGGCCGCGAACGGTCTGCCGGTCGGCCTGCAGATCGTCGGCGCGCGCTATGCCGACGCCCTGGTGCTGCGCGCCGCGCGGGCCTTCGAACGGGCCGCGCCGGCCGCCCTTCCGCCCCTCTAGCGGCGGCCGCCCTCCCGCCCCTCTTGGGCCGCCCGGAAGCGCCGCCCGGACCCGCGCCGGGGACGTTTTCGCCGCCCGCCGCGTACCTAGAGCAGTATCCGGGCGCGGCCGCCACGCATCGTCGAGGCGCCCGAGCGAAACGGACCAGGAGGAAAGTCCATGAGGGCCAAAGCTATCTTGACGGCCGCCTTGGCCGCCGGCGTCCTGCTTCTCGCCCCCGGTCTCGACGGCGCCCGCGCCGATCAGAACCACCGCCAGGGGCACGGCCATCCCCACGCCGCCCAGGGCAAGGGCCATGCCTACGGCTGGCACGGCCAGCGCTATTTCACAGACAAGCGCAGCGGCGGCGGCTACGCCTACGGCCAGCGCACCCGAAGCTATGACGGCGATCTGAGCCGCAAGGACCGCAAGACGCTCCGCCAGATCCGCCAGCGCTTCGACAACGAGCGCGAGTTCCGCCGCTTCCTGCGCCACAAGAAGCCCGGCCTCTACGCGCGCTACGTCGATCCGCGCTACGTCGGTCCGCGCTACGTCGATCCGCGCCGGCATCGCCCGGACGCGCGCAACACCTGGCGCCGCCAGGGATATAACGATCAGGCGCACAAGGCTAAGCGCACCCAACGACACTACTGGTATCGCGGCCAGACCCTCCGCTATCGCTAGGCGGGCCGCGCGGTCGCGCCTTTCCCAGCATCCCCCCGACGGGCCTCCGACGCCGCGGCAGCTCCCAGGCTGCCCGGGGCCGGCGGGCCCGTCCCTCGCGCCCGCCGGCGCATTGCGCCGGACGCGCGCCCCGTGATCAAATGCCGGTCCCGGCGGGCGCCCGGCCGGGGGCACGGTGGGGGCGGGGCGCGGCGTAGGCACGAGGCCCGATCCGCCATGAAACTCTATTTGGTCCGTCACGGCGACGCGCTCGCCGCCGAGGTCGATCCGGAGCGGCGCTTGAGCGAGGTCGGGCGCGACCAGGTTGCCCGCATGGCGGCGTTCCTGGCCGAGCGCGAGGCGCGGGTCGCGCGGGTGGTCCACAGCGGCAAGCCCCGGGCGGCGGAGACCGCCGCCGCCCTGGCGGCCGCCGTCGCGCCCGGGCGCGAGCCGGCGGCGCTGGCCGGCCTCGGCCCCAACGATCCGGTCGAGCCGCTGGCCGAGGCGATCGCGGCCTGGCGCGAGGACAGCCTGATCGCCGGCCACATGCCGCATCTGGCGCGCCTCGCGGCCCTCTTGATCGGCGGGCGCGCGCCGCCGGGCGCGCTCGATTTCGAGCCGGCGGCGACGGCCTGCCTGGAGCGCGACGAGGACGGCGCCTGGTCGCTCGCCTGGTTCGTCGGCCCGAGCCTGCTCTGAGGCCCGCCGGCGACGCCAAGTCCAGTGCCGCGGGCTCTTGTGGTCGGCGGCACCGCGTGGCAAGACAACCGGCCCCATTAGAGCGGGATGAGACCAAATTGAACCACGCTGACGGCGCGACTGACGGCGGCGCCCGCGGCGCGGTCGCCTGCGGCCACCAGGAGACCGCGGCGGCGGCCGGGGAGATCCTCGCCGAGGGCGGCAACGCCTTCGACGCGGCGCTCGCCGCCATGTGCGCCGCCTTCGTCGTCGAGCCGGTGTTCTGCTCCCTGGGCGGCGGCGGCTTCCTGCTGGCCGGCCCGGCCGAGGGCGCGGCGACGGCCTACGACTTCTTCGTCGAGACGCCGCGCCGGCGCGCCGCCGACGCGCTCGACTTCTATCCGATCCTGGCCGACTTCGGCACGGCGACCCAGGAGTTCCACATCGGCCTCGGCGCCATGGCGACGCCGGGCGCGATCAAGGGCCTGTTCGAGATCCACGCCGATCTCGCCAGCCTGCCCATGACGCGCCTGGTCGAGCCGGCGGCGCGTCTCGCCCGCGACGGCTGGCGCTTGCGTCCGATCGACCACTACGTGTTCCGGGTGGTCGGGCCCATCCTGACGGCGCGGGCGGACTCGTGCGGCGCCTACACCCGCGCCGACGGCGAGCTGCTGCACCGGGGCGACGTGATGCGCCAGCCCGACCTCGCCGCCTGCCTCGAGGCGCTGGCCCGCGAGGGCGCCGCCCTGTTCTACGACGGCGAGATGGGCGAGGCGCTGGTCGCGGCCTGTCGCGACGGCGGCGGGCAGCTCAGCCGCGCGGACCTGGCGGACTACCGGGTGGCGCGGCGCGCGCCGCTCGTCCGCGACTACCGCGGCGCGCGCATCCTCACCAACCCGCCGCCGTCGTCGGGCGGCATCCTCATCGCCTTCGCGCTGGAGATGCTGCGCGAGCGCGATCCGGCGCGCCTCGGCTTCGGCTCCGGCGAGCACCTGGCGCTGATGACCCGGGTCATGGCGCTGACCAACCGGGCCCGCCTGGAAAGCCGTCTGCACGAGGCGCTCGACGAGCGCGAGGAGGCCGACGCCGCGGCGCGCCTGTTCGATCCGGCGCTGCTGCGGCGCTA
>JAWWCG010000138.1:0-7955 GCA_033720555.1 Kiloniellales bacterium
GCCACCTACGGCAGCCTGCCGGAAGAGGCGAAATGGCTGCTCTCGGCCGGGATGTTGCTTGGCCGGCTCGAACTGTTCACTGTGCTGGTGTTGCTGTCGCGCTCGTTCTGGCGCGGCTGAGGCGCACCCGACAAACGGCCACGACTTGAGCCCATGACGCACGACATGACCAGCCTCGATCTGCTCGACCGACTGATCGCCTTCGACACCGTGTCCTCGAAGTCGAACCTGGAGCTGATCGATTTCGTCGAAGCCTACCTGGCGGCGCTCGGCATCCCCAGCCGCCGCACGGTCTCGCCCGACGGCGAGAAGGCCAATCTCTTCGCCACCTTGGGCCCCAGCGAGGCCGGCGGCATCGTGCTCTCCGGCCATACCGACGTGGTGCCGGTGGACGGCCAGCCCTGGACCAGCGATCCCTTCGTCCTGACCCATCGCGACGGCCGGCTCTACGGCCGCGGCACCAGCGACATGAAAGCCTTCGTCGCCGTCTGCCTGGCGCTCGCCCCCTGGGCGGCGCAGGGCGCCTTGCGCAAGCCCCTGCATTTCGCCTTCACCTTCGACGAGGAGGTCGGCTGCACCGGCGTCGGCCACCTGATCGACGACGTGGTGCGCAACCTGCCGCTGCCCGCGGCGGTGATCATCGGCGAGCCGACCAGCATGAAGCTGGTCAACGCCCACAAGGGCGGTTACGGCTTCCACACCACGGTGGTCGGCAAGGAGGCCCACTCCAGCCAGCTCCATCGCGCCGGCCACGCCATCAACGCCGCCGTCGAGCTGATCCAGTTCATCCACCAGATCCAAGAGGACAAGCGGCGCACCGCGCCCGCCGACTCGCCCTTCGAGCCGCCCTATTCCACGCTCACCGTCGGCACCATCCAGGGCGGCACGGCGCGCAACATCGTGCCGCGGGAATGCTCCTTCGCCTGGGAGATGCGGCCGATTCCCGGCGACGACGCCGAAGAGGTGATCGAGCGCTTCAACCGCCACGCCGAGACCGTGGTGCTGGCGCGCCTGCGCGAGACCGCGCCCGAGGCCGAGATCGTCACCGTCGTCGAGTCGCGGGTGCCGCCGCTGGAGCCGGAGACCGACGGCCCGGCCGAGGCCCTGGTCCGGCTGCTGACCGGCGCCAACCAGACCCAGGTCGTGTCCTATTGCACCGAAGGGGGCCTGTTTCAGAGGGCCGGCATGTCGACGGTGATCTGCGGGCCGGGCTCGATCGATCAGGCCCACAAGCCCGACGAGTTCATCGAGATTTCGCAGATCGAGGCCTGCGAGGACTTCGTGCGCCGCCTGATCGTGGGGGCGGCGACCGCGTGACGCCCGCGCCGCGCGGGCGGCGCCGCTCAGTTCAGGATATCGCCGGCCATGTGCCGGCGCAGCGTGGCCTCGAGCTCGGCGTTCAGGTCCGTCATCAGCGATTCGCCGAGCTTGAACCAGACGGCCTCGCGCTCGCGCAGGCTCGCGTCCTCGGGCACGGTGACCGAGCGGCGCGCCTCGGCCTCCACGCTCGCCCGGGCGAGTCCGCCGTCCTCGATCAGGGCCACCTGCACCGCCAGGCGGGCGTCGTAGCGCTCCGATTGCGAGACGGTGAAGAAGTCCTGGAGGCTGGTGTCGCTGTGCAGCTCGGTCTCGACCACCGAGGCGTCGACGATCGTGAACTCCAGCCGGTCCGCCCGGCCGTCGGCGACCAGGCGGTCCTGCGCCCACCGGGTGGCGAGCACGACGGGGGGACTGGGCATGAGGTGGTCGACGTTCGGCTTGGCGAGCGGCGGCGTGTAGGCCCGCTTCACGACGACCTCGGCGACATCGAAGCGGATCGGCGGCAGATGCCGATAGGTGACCTCGGGCCAGTCGCTCTCGGGCGGCGGCACATTGCAGGCCGCGCTCAGAAGCGCCAGGCCCGCGACCAGCCACAGGGTCGTCCGCCGCGCGACCAGCGCGACCGGACCGCTCACGGCAAAAGACGCCGGCCGGCCGCGGATCGGCGGGCGCCCGCCGCCCATCGGCGGAACTCCGGGCGATTCACGATGCATAGAGCTCGTCGAGCGCCGCGTCGCTGAAGCGGAAATCGACGTTGCAGAACTGACAGGTCATGACCACCTCGCCGTCCACCGTCATGTCGCGCACCTCGTCGGCGGGCAGCGAGCGCAGGATGGTCTCCAGCCGCTCGCGCGAGCAGCGGCAGCCCAGGCTGAGCGGGCGCATCCGGTAGACCCGAACCCTTTCCTCGTGAAACAGGCGGTAGAGCAGGTCGTCGGCCGGCAGGCTCTCGCTCAACAGCTCGTCGTCGCGGCAACTCGCCATGAAGGCCAGCGCGCGGCGCCAGTCGTCCTCCTCGCCGCTGCCCAGGACGATGTCTTCCGGCTCGTCGGGCAGGCCAGGCGTCCAGGTCCCGCCGGCCTCCGGCATCTGCTGCAGGAACAGCGCGCCGGCGCGCCACGCCCCGTTCCGCCGGTCGGCAACGAGCTTGAACGCGGTCTTGAGCTGCTCGGACTGACGGAAGTAGTGATTGACGCAATCGGCCAGGGTGTCGCCGGTGAGCTCGACGATCCCCTGATAGCGCTCGCCGTCCGGGGCCAGGTCGACGGTGAAGGCCATGTAGCCGCGGCCCAGCAGGCGCGCGAGCCCGGCCGCGCCGGCATCGCCGCCGCCGTCCTCGAGCGCTTGCATGTCCGCCGATGCGACCTCGGCGTAGCCCCGGAGCTCGCCGGCGGAGGTGACGTCGGCCACCATCAGCCGGACCGGGCCGTCGCCCTTGGTCTGCAGCGTGAAGGTCCCGTCGTACTTGAGCAGGCTGGAAAGCGTGCCCGCGAGCGCCAGCAGCTCGCCCAGCAAGCGCGCCACCGGATCGGGGTAGTCGTGGCGCGTCAGCACGGTGTCGACCAGCGGCCCGAGCCGCACCAGGCGTCCCAGGAGACCGGGGACCTCGAGCAGAAACGGCCGCACGAAGTCGCCGCCGGCCGGCGCGGCGTCGAGCGCGGATATCGGTTGCCTCGGAAAACTCACGTCATGCACCAGATAAGGATGCCTTTCTGTGCATGCAACCGGTTCTCCGCCTCGTCCCAGACCGCCGACTGGGGGCCATCGATGACCGCGGCCGCCACCTCCTCGCCGCGATGGGCCGGCAGGCAATGCAGGAAGATGGCCTCCGGCTTGGCCAGTGCCATGGCCGCCTCGTCGATCTGATAGGCGCGCAGCAGATTGTGGCGGTATTCCGGGCGCTTGTCGTCGTCGCTCATCGACACCCAGACGTCGGTGACGACGCAGTCCGCGCCGCTCAGGGCCTCGGCCATGTCCGAGGTGACCCGGATCCGGCCGCCCTGGCGGGCGGACCAGTCGAGCACGTCCTGCGGCGGCGACAGCGGCTCGGGACAGGCGAGCCGCAGCTCGAAGCCGAAGCGCACGGCGGCGTGAATCCACGAGGTCGCCATGTTGTTGCCGTCGCCGCACCAGGCGATGGTGCGCCCGGCGATCGAGCCCAGGCGCTCCTCGAAGGTCATCACGTCGGCCATGAGCTGGCAGGGGTGCGTGCGGTCGGTCAGGCCGTTGATCACCGGCACCGTGGCGTGCTCGGCGAGCTCCAGCAGCTTGGACTCCTTGACCGTGCGGATCACGATGGCGTCGACGTAGCGCGACAGGACCCGCGCCGTGTCGGCCACCGTCTCGCCGCGCCCGAGCTGCGTGCCGCTCGGCTCCAGCACCACCGCGTCGCCGCCGAGCTGGCGGACGCCGACCTCGAAGGAGACGCGGGTCCGGGTCGAGGGCTTCTCGAAGATGAGGGCGAGCGCCTTGCCGGCCAGCGGCCGCGGCTCGCCGTTGAACGGCGTGCCCGCCTTCAGGGCCCGCCCGACGTCGAGAATGCCGCGCAGGGTGTCGCCGTCGAGGCGGTCCAGATCGAGGAAGTGCCTGGGCTCGGCCATGTCACGACGACCCGGCCAATTTGTCGCAGGCGCGATCCAGGCTCGACAGGGCTTCCTCGACGTGGCGCTCGTCGATGATCAGCGGCGGCGCCAGGCGGAGCACGTTGTCCCCGGCGGTCACGGCCAGCAGGCCCTCGGCGCGGATCGCCGCGAGCAGGTCGGTATTGAGCACGACGCAGCGCAGGCCGAGCAGCAGCCCGGCGCCGCGCACCTCGCTCACGACGCCCGGGTAGCGCTCCGGCAGAGCCTCCAAGCGCTCGCGCAGCAGGCCGGCGATCGCCGCGACGCGCTCCAGGAAGCCCTCGGCCAGCACCACGTCGAGCACGGCGTTGCCGACCGCCATGGCCAGGGGGTTGCCGCCGAAGGTGCTGCCGTGGCTGCCGCCGGTCATGCAATCGCCGGCGGCCGCGGTGGCCAGGCAGGCGCCGATCGGGAAGCCGCCGCCCAGGCCCTTGGCCACGGCCATGACGTCGGGCGCCACGCCGGCGGTCTCATAGGCGAAGAACGGCCCGGTCCGTCCGATGCCGCACTGGACCTCGTCGAACACCAGCAGCAGGCCGAACTCGTCGCACACCTGCCGCAGCGCGCGCAGGAACTCCGGCGAGGCGACGCGGATCCCGCCCTCGCCCTGGACCGGCTCGATCAGGACGGCGGCGGTCTCCGGCGTGATCGCGGCGCGCAGTTCGTTCATGTTGTCGAAGGCGACCTGGTCGAAGCCGTCCACCGCCGGCTCGAAGCCGGCCATGTGTTTCGGATTGGCCGCCGCCGACAGGGTGGCGAGCGTGCGCCCGTGGAAGGCGCCGGAGAAGGTGACGACGCGGTAGCGCTCCGGCCGGCCCTGCTGGTCGTGATAGCGGCGCACCGTCTTGATGCTGCATTCCAGCGCCTCGGCGCCCGAATTGCAGAAGAACACCCGCTCGGCGAAGCTGGCGTCGCACAGACGCTCGGCGAGCCGCTCGCCGTCGGGAATGCGGTAGAGGTTGGAGCAGTGCCACAGCTTTTCCGCCTGGCCCTTGAGCGCGGCCACCAGGTGGGGATGGGCATGGCCCAGCGAATTCACCGCGATGCCCGCGGCGAAGTCGAGGTATCGCCGGCCCTCGAAGTCGAACAGATAGGGCCCCTCGCCGCGCTCGAAGGCGAGCTCGGCGCGGGCGTAGGTGGGCATCAGGGCGTCGTTCATCGGCCTCGGACTCTTGGCGCAGGTGGGACCGAACGGCGCACCGGCTTGGCCGAGCCGCGCCGCCCTCGGGAAAAGGCGCCAATAGACGCCCTCGCCCGCGCCCTGTCAACCAGCGGTCAGCCAGGGATGAGCCAGGGATGAGCCAGGGATGAGCCAGGGATGAGCCAGGGATGAGCCCGCAATCAGGCGGGGCTCCAGCGGGCGAGAGCGGCGGTTGGACTGGGCGCCGGGGGCTTGCGCGAGCGGCGTTTCCGCGGATCGGCCGAGGCGATAAGCTGGTCGGCGATGCTGTTCGATCCGGCGGACGGCGCGACGACGCCCCCGTCCGTCAACACGCAAGGGGGGTTCCATGCGTCCGATCCTCGCAGCCCTCGTTCTGCTGGCGATGGTCCGCGCCGATGGGGCGGCGGACGAGGGCCGATACCGATGCCAGGTCGAGGGCTTCTACCGCTTCGCCGACGCCGCGTTCGTGCGCGACGCCGGCTCGGAGCTGATCGGCGAGCGGTTCCAGGTCGACCGCGCCGACGGCACGATCTCCGGCTTCGCGCTGGGCAACGCCGGCGCCCAGCAGAAAATGGTGCTCGACCGAGGCTCCGATAAGCAGGCCTTCAAGCTGCTTTCGACCTTCGAGGTCTACGGCCCCTATCAGGCGGTCAAGTACCTCTATATCGAGGAGTTCGCGCCGGCGGCGGAAAAGGCCTTCTTCGCGGTCAGCGGATCCTCGCTGCTGACCGGCCACTGCACCAGCTAGCGCCGCCGCGCGCCCGATCGAGCGCTCACGCGCGCTCAATAGAGCCGGGTGACCTGGTAGCCCTGATCCTCGAGCCGCTTGAGGACGCCGTTCTCGCCGGGCAGATGTAGCGCGCCGACGGCCACGAAGGCGCCGCCCTCGGCCAGCCGCGGCGCCATGCGCTCGACCATGCGCTCGTTGCGCGCGTCCAACAGGCTGGCGGTGAAGGTCTCCACCAGGTCCGGATCGAAGCCGGTCTGCTGGGCCTGCATGAACTCGAAGATCCCGGCCGTGTCCTGGGCGAGATAGGCCTGGCGCATCTTCTCGAACGTCGCCTCGACCTGGTCGCTTTGCGCGATCGTCGCGTCCAGCATGGCGATCTGGTCCGCCTCGGCCATGTCGTTGAACAGCGCGATCTGCTCCTCGATCTGCTCCAGGCCGTAGACCGGCAGGCCGCGCCGGTCGGCGGCCTCCTGCAGGCGGTTGTCGAGCGCCTTCGCGCCGGCCGCCTGGCGCTCCACCTCCGAGGGCGGCAGGCTGAACAGGGTCATGATCGCCCACGGCTTGAACAGCCGCAGCTCCCTCTCGCCGAAGCCGTAGGGCTGCCCGGCCGCCACCGCGCGATCGAACAGGTCCGGGCCCACCACGTCCTCCAGGGTGCGGCCGTCGGACAGCGTCATCGAAAGCGCCAGGCTCGCCTGCGCCTGCGGCGTCATGACGACCTCGATGCTGAGGCTGCGGGCATCGGCGAGGGCGTCGGCCACCGGGGGCGCGAGATCGGTCACCTCCTCGTCGGCCGAATGCATGGTGCCGAAGACGTAGCTGGGCGCCGGGCCGGCGCCGTCGACCTGCCACAGCAGACCCCGGCCATAGGGCATCTCGGTCGTCGCGGTCGCCGGCGCCGGGCGGCCGAGCCCGACCAGGGCCATGGCGAGAACCATGGCGAGGCCGACGGTGACGCCGACGGCGAGGTTCGCGAGCCCACGCCATAACCTATTGAATGTCCACAGTTCTCTGGTACGCACCAAGGCCATGTCGCGGCTCCCGCACTGTGTTCCGGACCGGGGATGTCTTCGGGCAAGGTAGTCGGCAAGGGTAAACGGGCCGTTTCGCCGGCCGGGCCGCCGCCCGGATCCTCGCGCCTAGGGTTTGATCTTATAGCCAAGGGCGAACAGCCGCCAGGCCAGCGCCGCCAGCGCCAGGTCGACGACCAGGAGAACGGCCAGGCTCGCGGCGGGCGCCCAGGCGGCGTAGCCGGTCAAGCCGTAGCGCACGCCGTCGATGGCGTGGAAGGCGGGGTTGAACAGGATCAGCGTCCGCGCCACCGGCGGCAGGCCGTCGAGGGGAAAGAACGCGCCCGAGAGGACCCCCAGCGGCAGGATGAGGAAGGATTCGGCCGCGCTATAGTGGTCCCACTTGTCGGCCCACAGGCCGATCAGCACCCCGGTCAGGCCGAACAGCGCCGCCCCGGCCACGGCGAACGCCAGGGCGACCAGGGGATGGCTGAACGGCAGGTCGACGAAGACGGCCACGGCGAGCAGCACCGCGAGGCCGGTGACCAGCGCGTTCGCGGTGGCCGACAGGCCGTAGCCGGCGGCGACCTCGAACGCCGTCAAGGGGGCGGCCAGCACGTCCTGGATGATGCCCTCGTGCTTGTCGTAGACCAGCGGCGCGGCGCCGTTCAGGAAGCCGCTGTTCATCAGCGCGAAGACGACGATGCCCGGCGCGACGAACTGCACGAAGGTGAGCCCGCCGCCGGCCGCGCCCTGGCCGCCGAGCGCCAGCACGAAGACGGCGAGAAACAGCAGGCTGGAGACGATCGGCCCGCCGATCGAATCGAGGCCGTAGCGCCAGTGTCGCTTGAGGTCCCGGGCGACGAGAGCCAGGACGCCGCGCGCGTTGAGCCGCCCGAACGACCGTGGGGCGAGCGCCGGAGGGGGCTCCATCCCTGCCCGCGCCTCAGGGCTTCAGGCGGTAGCCGGCGGCGATCATGCGATGGACCAGGGTCCACAGCGCGGCGTTGGCGGTCAGCACGACCAGGGCGCCGACCCACAGCGCGCCGTCGGCGTGGCCGATGAAGCCGTAGCGGAATCCGTCGATCAGATAGAAGAACGGATTGAGCAGC
>JAWWCG010000139.1:0-7953 GCA_033720555.1 Kiloniellales bacterium
CGGACGGCTGTGCTCGCGGAGATAAAACGGCCAGAACTCGGCGTAGGTTCTCAGGCGTTCGTCTCGGCTCATCGACCTATCGATCCCGCTGCTCCCGATGTGTCTTCCGTGCGCCTTCGGCCCGGTTAAACCGATCCGGCGGCCCTCTTCGCAATTCCGCGCAAATAGCGGCGGCTATTCGGCTTTGTCCTTCGTGCTCGCGGTCTGGGTCGTCGACGAGGTCGATTGCTCGCCCTGGACCACCTGGTCCTGGCCCGTCGCCGGGGCGCTCACGCTCTGCGAATGCATGCCGCCGCAGCCGGCGACCGCCGGCCCGGCCATGACGGCCAGGAAACCCGTTGCGGCAAAGGTCGTCACAATCCTCTTCATCGGTTCGTCTCCCGGATGAAATCGGAAGCCGGAAGCCTAGACCCTGACGCGCCACGGCGTCAAATCACCGCCGCGTGACCCGAGCGCTCACGCGCTCGGCAAGGGATAGTCCTTGAACTGCGCGCGCAGCCGGGCCTTGGACACCTTGCCGGTGGCGGTCATCGGCAGGGCATCGACGAAGACCACGTCGTCGGGCAGCCACCACTTGGCCACCTTGTCCGCCAGGTAATCAAGCACATCCGCCTTCTCCGGCCGGGTCCCCTCGCACGGGACCACCACCAGCAAGGGCCGTTCCTGCCACTTCGGATGCGGCAGGGCGATGGCGGCCGCCTGCGCCACCCCGGGATGGCCCATGACCGCATTCTCCAGGTCGATGGACGAGATCCATTCGCCGCCCGACTTGATCAGATCCTTGGTGCGGTCGGTGATCTGCAGGAAGCCGTCGCGGTCGATGGTGGCGACGTCGCCGGTGCGGAACCAGCCGTTCTCCATCGCCGCGTCGCTGGCGGCCGGATTCTCGTAGTAGCCGTCGATGACCCAATGGCCGCGCACCAGCAGCTCGCCGGCCTGCTCGCCGTCGTGCGGCAGCCTATTGCCGGCCGGGTCGACGATCTCGAGGTCGATGCCAAAGGGCGGCCAGCCGGGTTTCGCCACCCGCTCGATGCGCGCCTCCGGGCCGTCGCCCTGCATCGATCGGCGCAGCATGCTGAGGGCGGCGACCGGCGAGGTCTCGGTCATGCCCCAGCCCTGGATGAAGCGGATTCCCATCTCTTCGATCTCGCGGATCATCGAGCGCGGCGGCGAGGCCCCGCCGCACAGCGCGAACTTGAGGTGGCTCAGGCGCCCGCCGGCCTGCTTCAAGTGGTCGAGCAGCCCGAGCCAGATCGTGGGCACCCCGGCGCTGATGGTGACCGCCTCGGTTTCGAACAGCTCGAGCAGGCTGGCGCCGTCGTAGCCCGGGCCGGGGAAGACCAGCTTCGCGCCGACCAGCGACGCGATATAGGGAAAGCCCCAGGCGCAGACGTGGAACATCGGCACGATCACGAGGAAGTTGTCGCGCGACGTGAAGCACCCGTCCATGTGAGCAATCACGCCGAGGGCGTGCAGAACCGCCGAACGGTGGTCGTAGAGGGCGCCCTTGGGCTCGCCGGTGGTGCCCGAGGTGTAGCAGAGCGCCGAGGCCGAGCGCTCGTCCAGGTCGGGCCAGTCGAAGTCGTCCGGCTGCTCCGCCAGCAGCTCCTCGTAGCAGAGCACCCGCGGCAGGCTCGAATCCGGCATGTGGGCGGCGTCGGTCATGACCACCACCGCCTCGGGCGTCTCAAGGTCCGGCCACAGCTCCTCCAGCAGGGGAACGAAGGTCAGGTCGGCGAAGACGATGCGGTCGGCCGCGTGGTTCACGATGTAGACGACCTGGTCGCGGAACAGGCGCGGGTTGACGGTGTGGCAGACGGCGCCCAAGCCCGAGACGCCGTAGTAGAGCTCGAAATGCCGATGGGTGTTCCAGGCCAGGGTGGCGACCCGGTCGCCGGGGGCGATCCCCAAAGCCTCGAGCGCGTGGGCGAGCCGGCAGGTGCGGCGGTAGGTCTCGGCGTAGGTGGTGCGGTGAATCGGGCCCTCGACGCTGCGACTCACGATCTCGACGTCGCCGTAGTGCGTGGCCGCATAGCGGAGCAGCGCCGAGAGCAGCAAGGGCTGCTCCATCATCATGCCGCGCAACGTCATGGCCCCCTCCCATTGCGTTGCAGGCTCAAGGGGATCGTCCCCGAGCGTCCCGGGCCGCTATTCTAGCATATCCGCGCGGATTTGCGCCTCGCCCGTTCGGCGCTAGGCGCGGCTCAGGATCTCCAGGGCCTGGGCATGGACCCGGGCATCCCCGGCGGCGATGAAGCGGTCGCCGGAGTCCAGGCTCAGAGGCTCGCCCGCCCAATCGCTGACGACGCCGCCGGCGCCCGCCACGACCGGCACCAAGGCCAGGTAGTCGAAGGGCTCGAAGGCCACGTCGATGCCGACGTCGATCCGACCCGAGGCGATCTGCGCGTAGGCCATGCAGCTGCCGCCGTAGACGGACCAGTGGGTCTCCGCGGCGAGGCGCCGAAAGACCCGCCAATCGGCCTCGCCGTAGAAGTCCGGATTGCTGGTCGAGAGCAGGGCGTTCGACAGCGACTGGCACGCCCGCGCGCGCACCGGCGCCCCGTTTCGCGTCGTAGGCAGGCCCGCGCAGCCGATCCAGCGCTCCCCCGTCGCCGGCATGTCGATGACGCCAAGCAGCGGCGCCCTGTCGCGGAGTAGGGCGATCAGCGTGCCGTAGACCGGAATGCCGGCGAGAAACGGGAGGGTGCCGTCGATCGGATCGAGCACCCAGACGAACTCGCGCTCGGTGGCCGAGGCGCCACGCTCCTCGCCGACGATGCCGTGGTCGGGATAGGCCTCGGCGATCATCTCGCGCAGCCGATCCTCGACCGCCCGGTCGATCGCCGTCACCGGGCTGCCGTCGCCCTTGGCGTCGCCGGCGAGGGCGCCGCGCGAGGCCTCGCGAATGAGCCGGCCGCTCGCGTCGGCGAGGCCTTCGCAAAAGGCTCTCAGCTCTTCCATCTCGCTGCGGGCCGCCATCGCGCCGGCCTCAGTGCGACAGGATCTGGCCGAGGAAGAGCTTGGTTCGCTCGCTCCTCGGATTCTGGAAGAACTCGGTCGGCGGATTGCTCTCGACGATCTCGCCGGCGTCCATGAAGACGATCGAATCGGCGACCGAGCGCGCGAAGCCCATCTCGTGGGTGACGACGATCATGGTCATGCCCTCCTCCGCGAGATCGACCATGACATCGAGCACCTCGGAGATCATCTCCGGATCGAGCGCCGAGGTCGGCTCGTCGAACAGCATCACCTGCGGGTTCATGCACAGGGCGCGGGCGATGGCGACGCGCTGCTGCTGGCCGCCGGAAAGCTGGCTCGGCCACTTGTCCGCCTGATCCGGGATGCGCACCCGCTCGAGGAGCTGCATGGCCCGCTCGCGGGCCGCCGCCTTGTCGGACTTGCGCACGAGCTTGGGCGCCAACATGAGATTGTCGATCACGCTCAGGTGCGGAAAGAGGTTGAAGCTCTGGAACACCATGCCGACCTCGCGGCGCACGGCGTTGATGTCCTTCATCTCGCCCGTGAGCTCGGTGCCGTCGACGACGATGCGGCCGCTGTCGTGCTCCTCCAGGCGATTGATGCAGCGGATCATGGTGGACTTGCCGGAGCCCGACGGGCCGCAGACCACGACCCGCTCGCCCCTCTTGACCGTGAGGTCGACGTCCTTCAGCGCCTGGAAGTCGCCGAAGAACTTGCAGACTTTCTCGAGCACGATGATCGGCCGCTGTTCGCTGTCGCTCATGTCACGTCGCTTTCCTCACGTAGCGGCTCATGCGGCGCTCCAGCAGGCCGAAGCCCCGCTGGAAGACCCACGTCATCGACAGATAGACGATCGCCGCGGCGATGAAGATCTCGTAGGGCGCGAAGGTCTTGGCGACGATGGTGCGGGCCACCCCGGTCATGTCCATCAGCGTCACGGTGCTGGCGAGCGCGGTCGCCTTGAGCATGGAGATGAAGTCGTTGCTGTAGGCCGGGATGGCGAGGCGAATCGCGATCGGCGCGGTGACGTAGACGAACCTTTGGGCCGCCGAGAGGCCGAGCGCCTTGCCGGCCTCGTGCAGTCCGCGGTCGACCCCGAGCACCCCGCCGCGCAGGATCTCCGAGACGTAGGCGCCGGCGTTGAGGCTCAAGGCGACGACGGTGCAGCCGAAGGGCTCGCGAAGTATCGGCCACAGCACGCTCTCGCGGACCAGATCGAACTGCGGCAAGCCGTAGTAGATCACGAAGATCTGCACCAGGATCGGCGTGCCGCGGAAGACGAAGATGTAAACCATGGCCGGCCAGGCGAGGAACCAGAGGCCGCTCATCCGCATCAACAGCGTGACCACGGCGAGGACCAGGCCGATCGCCGACGACAGGAACAGCAGCTCCAAAGTCAGGCCGAGGCCGTCCAGCATCTTCGGAATGCTGTCGACGATGAGCGCGACGTCGAAGCTCATCGCGCCCGCTCCAGATGCCGGTTGGCGTACTTCTCCAGCCCGGCGACGGCGAGGGTGATCGCCGTCGTGATGGCAAGGTAGATCAGCGCGACCACCGCATACATGGTGAAGGGCTTGACGGTGACGGTGGTCGCCATCTCGGCGACGAAGACGATCTCCTCCAGGCCGATGATGGAGATCAGGGCGGTGTCCTTCATCAAGGAGAGCATGTGGTTGCCGAAGTTGGGCAGCGCCAGGCGCCACATCTGCGGGATCCGCACGTAGACGAAGGTCTGCAGATTGGACAGGCCGAGGGCGCGGGCGGCCTCGATCTGCCCGTGGTCGACGCCCAGGAAGGCGCCGCGGAAGGTTTCCGTCATGTAGGCGCCGACCACCAGGGCGATGGCGAGCGCCCCGGCCCAGAAAGGCGGAATATCGACGAACTTGATCTCGGGATCGACCGCCTGAGCGAGGCTGGTGAGGGTGACCGCCGAGCCGAAGTAGACGATCAGCAGGACGAGCAGCTCGGGCGTCCCGCGAAACACCACGGTGTAGGCGCCGGCGAGGCCCTTGGCGACGGGGTTGCCCGACAGCTTAGCGGCCGAGCCGATCAGCCCGAACACGACCGCCATGACCAGGGCCACGCCGAAAACCCTGAGGACCACCATGGCGCCCCAGAAGTACTCGTCCAGCCATCCTACCACCACGGACATGACGGCCTCGTCCTCGCCAGTGGCTCGCCGCGCGGCGCGGGCTCAGCCGCGGATGGCGGGTCCCCTTTCACGGCAACGCGATGCGCCGTGCGGCCGCGACGCGCCCAACGCACGCGCGCCGCGGCCCCGCAACGGATCGCCCAGAGCCTCGGTCAGCCGGTGCCCTGCCACTTCTGCGGATGGATGGTGAAGGGGAAGTGCTTCTTGGCGAAGACTTCCAGGGAGCCGTCTTGGGTGATGTCGCGAATCGCTTCGTTGATGCGGGCGAGCAGCTCCTCGTTGCCCTTGCGCACGCCGATGCCGACGCCGATGCCGAAGTATTCCGGCTCCTCGATCTGCGGACCGACGATTTCGAAGCCGGCCCCGTCCGGCTGGCTGAGGAACTTCAGATAGGCCTTCATGGGATTGGTCATGATGGCGTCGACGCGGCCGTTCTTGAGGTCGAGATAGAGCGCTTCGGTGGAGTCGTAGCGCACCACTTCGGCGCTCGGCGCCTTGGCCTGCATCCAGTTGTCGTAGGTCGTCGCCCGCTGCAGGCCGACCCTCACGCCCTCGAAGCCGGCATCGTTCACCGAACCGTCCTCGTTGAAGAATTCGAGACCCTTGTCCTTCGCGGCGATGAACTGGCCGATCGAGACGCGATAGGGATCGGAGAAGTCGATCTTCTGCTGGCGCTCCTCGGTGATCGACATGGAGGCGACGATCAGGTCGAACTTGTTGGCCAGGAGCGACGGGATCATGCCGTCCCACTTCTGGCAGACGAACTCGATCTCGGCGCCGAGATGCTCGCCGACGGCCTTGGCGACATCGATGTCGTAGCCCTGCAGCTCGCCGTTCTCGTCGCGGTAGTTGAACGGATGATAGGTGCATTCGGTGCCGACCCTGAGGGTCTCGGCCGACGCGGGGACGGGCGCCCCCCACGCGGCGAGGGCGGCGGCCGCCGTCACCAGTGCCAGTAGCCTTCTCATGGTGTTTCCTCCTTGCTCGCTTCTTTCGACTGCTTGTTAAGTCCGGCTTGTGTATCCTCACAGGGCCTGGTCGAGGCCCGCGATCAGGCGATCGACGTCGTCCATCGAGTTGTAGTGAACCAGGGAGACGCGCACGACGCCGTGCTGCGGCCGGGCACCGAGGGCGTCGATGTAGCGCGCGGCGTAGAAGTCGTCGGCGTGGATGCCGATCTTGCGGTCTCTGAGCGCCGCCGGAATCTCCCGCGAGTCGCGGCCCTCGACGGTGAAGGAGAAGACGCCGACGCGCTCCCTTCCCGACGGCGCGCCGCGGCCGACGAGGCGAACGCTCAGCCGGCCCCTCAGATCGTCCTCGATGCGGCGCGCCATCGCCGTCTCGTGGTCCGCGAACAGGCCGAAGGTCCGCTCGATGCGCGCGCGCGTCTCGACGTTGGCGCCGGGAAAGTGCTGCGCGTGAACCTCGTCGAGGTAGTCGCCGATGCCGCCGGCCCCCGCGCTCAGCTCGTAGTTCGCGCCGCCCGGGCACAGCCGGCGCTGGAAGTCGCTCTCGTCTTGGAAGTAATGGCCCTGGTTCGCGAGCAGCGACAGCAGCTCGCGCTTGCCGTAGAGCACGCCCATATGGGGGCCGAAGACCTTGTAGGGGCTGTAGAGGTAGAAATCGACGTCGAGCTCCTTGACGTCGACCCGGCGGTGCGGCGCGTAGGCGACGCCGTCGACGCAGGCGAGCGCCCCGGCGTCGTGAATCCGGCGCACGATCGTTTTCACGTCGTGGATCAGCCCGGCGATATTGGAGCAGTGGGTGAAGCAGACCAGCTTGGTCTTGTCGGTGAGCAGGGCCTCCAGGTCCTCGAGCTCCAGGTCGTCGGTGTCCTGGTTCGCCCGCCACTCGCGGATCACCATGCCCTTCGACTCGAGCCGGCGCCAGGCGCCGTTGTTGGCCTCGTGGTCCTGGTTGGTGACGACGATCTCGTCGCCCGGCGCCAAGAGCGGCCGCAAGGCGTGGGAGAGCACGTAGACGTTGCTCGTGGTGGACGGCCCGACGACGATTTCGTCGCGCCCGGCGTTGACCAGGGCGGCGAGGATCTCGTGGCCCTCGGCGATGCGCGCCGCGCCCTCCTCGGACGGCGCGTAGCCCTCGCCCGGCTGCACCTGGCAATGGGTCATGAAGTGGGTCGTGCGGTCGATCACCTGCCGGGGGACGAGCGTGCCTCCGGCGTTCTCCATGAACACCCAGCCGCTCGCCAGCGCCGGGAATTGGCGCCGACAGAAGTCCGCGTCGAGGTGCGCGTCCGCCGTCATCGAAGGCCCCCCTTCCAGTTTCAGCGAGATTTCCCGCTCCCGGACACCTAAGCTAGGATGGACGACGACGGCCGTGCCATACCCCCAGGGTATGACGGCGCGCCGGCGGCGACGGGCAGGGGGGCTCACTTGAACGTCGGGGCCAAGATCGGAGGCAAGATCGCGGGCAAGATCGCGGGCAAGGCCCCCGAGCGGCGCTTCGAAGACTGGCACCGCGCGCTCGCCGCGCTGATCGACGCGCTGGACGCGCCGGATTTCCCCGCCCGCCTGGTGCACGCCCTGGGCGCGCTGGTCGCCTTCGAGCTGGCCGCGGTCCTCGTCTATCGCGGGCGCTCCCGGCCCTTGAACCTCTACGACAACTTCGAGCTCGCCGACGCCAAGAAGGGCATCGCGGCCTATGTCGAGAACACCTACGTCCTCAATCCCTTCTATCAGGCGAGCCAGAAGGGGCTCAGCGACGGGGTCTATCGCATCCGGGACCTGGCGCCCGACGCCTTCTTCGAGAGCGAGTACTACAAGTCCTACCGCATCCTGCCCAAGCGGTCCGAGGAGATCGGC